>JBJTOW010000744.1:0-6506 GCA_046074805.1 Planctomycetota bacterium
CCACCGTCCAGACGCTCGACTTGAATGGCTCGGGGCCCTCCTGTTCCCCCTTGGCGGCCTTTTAGATCGGCGCCGCCAACCGCTCGACCTGACCCCTTACGCCCGCGAATTGCAAGCCATCGCGGCTGAACATGGCGATCGCCTGTGCGCGATTATCACCGAGCCTTACCTCGGTGGCGGCGGCTCCTATCATCCCCAGCCGCAGTATTTGCAACTGCTCGAAAGGTTCTGCCGCGAGCACGACATGCTGCTCATCTTGGATGAAATCCAAGCGAACTTCGGCCGCACCGGTCCGATGTACGCCTACACCCACTACGGCATTGAGCCGGACATCGTGTGCCTCGGCAAAGGGCTGGGGAACGGCATTCCGGTGAGCGCCGCGGTCGGACGAGCGGACGCTTTCGCTGTGATGAAATATGGCGAAGGCTCCGACACATGGTCCGCCAACCCGATTTCCTGCGCCTCGGTGCTCGCAACCCTCGACGAATTCGAAGGCCAGAACGTCATCGCTCGCGGACGACAACTTTCTGAGGTGATCGAACGGGGGTTGATACGGCTTAAAGAGACAGGATTGATCGGCTATGTGCGTGGCGAAGGCACCGTATGGGGCATCGAGTGCCTACCGGTTGGCGATGCGACGGCCGATCAGGTTGCCGTGGAGTGCGTCCGGGCGTGCTATTTGGGCGATCGCAACGGCCATGCCATCCATCTGCTCGGACCGCTCGCCGGCCGCGTTATCCGCATCAGCCCGCCGCTGACCCTCGCCTTGGACGAAGCCCAGGCCTACTTCGACGCCATGTTCGCCATTTTCCAAGAACTGGCGGATCGGCTGAAGGGAAGCTGAGTCGGGTTGAAGGTTGGGCGTCGGTGTTTCGTGCTTTCGTGGACGGGAGCTCCGGCTCCGAATACCGAATGCTGTCCCATTGGCCTAAGCCTTTCGGGCGACACCCCGAAAGGGTTTACCTAGGGGCCAACCCGCTGGCCGAGCGATTGAATCGTTTGTTGTGGAAGGATCGAGACGATGCGCGGATTCTGTTTTGCCTGGCCATGCAAACCTTGCCGTTCGTACCAACGCGGTTTCGGGTCGCGTCCAAGGCAGCCCTTGCTAATGGGACTCGTCGCCACGGCGATCGCTCTCGGTTCTTCGCACTGGTTCGCGGCCAGGCAATTGACCGCCCAGACGCCGGCTGAAAAACAAGCCGCTGAAAAACAAGCCGGGAGCGGCGTGTCGTTCAGCGCCGAGCAGATTCGGTTTTTCGAAGCCGAAGTCCAACCGCTGTTAAAAAAGCATTGTTTGAAATGCCATGGCGGCGAGGAAAAAATTCGCGGCGGCTTTCGCTTGACGAGCCGCGCGTCGACCATCGCTGGCGGAGATCTTGGCGCGGCGGTGAAACCGGGCGATGTTGAGGGCAGCGCGCTGGTACGAGCCGTCGAGTATCGCGATCTGGAGATGCCGCCGAGCGGAAAACTAGCGGCCGCCGACATCGATGTGCTCAAACGCTGGGTCCGCGAGGGATTGCCATGGACGCCCGGGAAGGATGCGGCCGAGCCGATGCCGGCGGCCAAATCCCGGGAAGGCGTTGTCGACGCGGCCGCGCGGCAGTACTGGGCCTACCAGCCGATCAAGCGGCCCATTCCCCCGCCCCGTCCCGAGAACATCGCGCCCAAGGCGATCGCGAATCCCATCGATTCGTTTGTCGCCTCTCGCGTCGCCGAGGCGGGGCTCGCCCCGTCGGCTCCAGCCGATCCCGTAGCGCTAGTTCGCCGCGCGTACTATGATCTTCTCGGATTGCCGCCGACTCCGGCCCAAGTCGACGCATTCACCCGTGATCCGTCGCCTGCGGCTTATGAAAGGCTGATCGACACCTTGCTGGAATCGCCGCACTACGGTGAAAAGTGGGGTCGACATTGGCTCGACTTGGTGCGTTATGCCGAATCCAACGGGTATGAACGCGACAGTGCCAAGCCGCACGCTTGGAGGTACCGCGATTATGTCATCAACGCCTTCAATCAAGACAAGCCGTACGACCGATTTTTGATCGAGCAACTTGCGGGCGACGAACTGGATCACCCGTCACTCGAAACGCTTACGGCCACTGGCTACTATCGGCTGGGGATCTGGGACGACGAACCAGCGGACCGGCCTTTGGCGAAGTTCGACGCGTTCGACGGCATTGTGTCGACGACCGCTCAGGTGATGCTCGGCATGTCCCTGAACTGCGCACGTTGCCATGATCACAAGAAGGATCCGCTGCCACATCGCGATTACTATCGTTTGCTGGCGTTTTTCCGCGATGTCAGCGACATGAATGGACGGAACACGCGGATCATCGCGGATCAAAATCAGCAGGCTGAACAGCGGCGGCTGATCGCGGAAAAGGAGTCCCGCGAAGCGCGTCTGTATGGAGAAATATTCGGCTTACAGCAGCAGTTCCTGGCCGCTTGGCGGAAAGCCGACGAGGCGGCAAAGAGCCGGTCGAAAGAGGGCGTCGCACCGGAAAACGCCTCCAAAACCGAAGCTGAGGACAGCGATGAATTGGCCACCGTTCCAGATATAACGGAGCTGAATTACCGCTTCTACCGGGACACGTTTGACTCGCTTCCGGATTTCGCCCCGTTGAAGGCGGAGACGCAGGGACCGATTGTCGATGGCTTCGTGTCTTTGGCGCCCGCCTCGCGGCAGGAGGCGATCGGACTGGTGTTCGAGGGTCGCTTGAAAGTCCCGGCGGCGGGCGAATACACGTTCGACTACGACACGACGGAAGGGATCCGGCTGGTCGTGGGAAACCAGACCGTCGTCAATCAACCGAGCAAAGGCCGTCACACAGGCGAGGCGAAGGCGACGCTCGCCTCAGGTCTGCTGCCACTGCGTCTGGAGTACTTCAACGGCTACGGCAAGCCACGTCTGCGCTTGGGATGGAAAGCGTCGGACGGCGCCCGTCGGCCGCTCTCGCTTGATGGCCAATCGCAAGGTGGCGCGGGCCGCGTGCTGCTCGCCGACTCGCGGTCACAAGCTCAAACATGGTCGTACACCATGCAGAAGCCCGGCGATGATTGGGCCAGCATCGGTTTTGACGTTTCTAGTTGGAAACGAGGTCCGGGTGGATTTGGCACCAACGGCACACCGGGCGCGATGGTTCGGACCGAGTGGCGGACGAACGACATTTGGCTACGGACCAGCTTCACGCTCGATCGCCTGCCACGTCAACTCGCGTTGGATCTGCACCACGACGAAGATGTCGAAGTTTATTTGAATGGCGCGAAAATCTACTCGGCGCAGGGCTACCTGCGGGAATATGAGCGCGTGCCGCTCGGTCGCGACGCAGCTCGCAAACTGAAGATAGGCGAGAACGTTTTGGCGGTTCATTGCCGTCAGACGGGCGGTGGCCAGTATGTAGACGTCGGTTTGGCGGAAGCCGGCGGCGTCGCGGATTTCGCGACCTTGCTGACGCGGGATGGTGCCCGAGTTTGGGATGCCGCCCTCGTCGGAAAACTCGAACGTCTCACCCGCGAACTCGAAGAGAGCCGCAAGGCCAAGCCTCCCGAAGCGGGCATCGAAGTGATGTGCGTCAGCGAGTCTGGAAGAGCGGAAACTTTTGTGCTGCTCCGAGGCAATCCAGGGGCGGAAGGGGAAAAGGTCGCTCCTGGATTTCCGGCCGTGCTCTGTTCAACGGACAACGAATCGGCCGCCCCGGCGAAGTTGAACGGCGACGTGGCCAACGTGTCTAGCGGCAAGCGTCGAGCGCTCGCCGAATGGATCGTGGGACCGTCCAACCCTCTGACCGCGCGGGTCATGGCGAATCGGCTATGGCAGTACCATTTCGGCCGTGGCATTGTGCCGACGCCCAATGATTTCGGACTACTCGGCGAACTTCCCACGCACCCACAATTGCTCGACTGGCTGGCAAGCGAATTGCGGGATGGCGGCTGGAAGCTCAAACGGATGCACAAGCTGATCATGACCTCCGCCACGTATCGGCAGAGTTCGACGGGAAATGTTGCCGCTCTGGCGAAAGATCCGGGCAACGATCTGTGGTGGCGGTATCCGATGCGCCGTTTAACCGCCGAGGAGATTCGCGATTCGATCCTGTCCGTCAGCGGCCGGATCAATTTGCAGTTGGGCGGTCCGAGCGTCTATCCGCCGATTCCCAGGGAAGTCTTGGCTGGGCAGTCGGTTCCGGGCGCGGGCTGGGGCAAGGCAACGCCGGAAGAAGCGTCGCGGCGGAGCGTCTACATCCATGTGAAGCGTTCGCTGGCCGTTCCCTTACTGTCGTTAAACGACGCCGCAGACACCGACAACAGTTGCCCGGTCCGCTACACGACGACGGTGCCGACGCAAGCCCTGGGGATGCTTAATGGAGAATTCACCAACGAGCAAGCTGCGTTTTTGGCTCGCCGTTTGATGACGGAAAAACCGGACGATCTGGCCGCTCAATGCGGTCTCGCTGCGAGGTTGGTAGCTAGTCGGCCACTATCCGACGCCGACTTGCGGGACGACTTGAAATTGATCGCCGATTTGCGGGAACGGCATGGGCTATCCGCCGAAGCGGCGCTCACGCAGTACTGTTTGTTGCTTCTGAATACGAACGCGTTCGTTTACCTGGACTAGCCGCGACAGAGGGAGAATCGACAATGTCAAACGGACAATTTTGCCAGCGGACGCGGCGTGAATTCCTATGGGAAGCGGGCGGCGGATTCGCAGGCACCGCCTTGACGGGCATGTTGGCCGCCGACGGCTTTTTCGCGCCAGGTTCGGTTTCCGCCGCTGAAGCGGCCGGGGCCGCCAAGTCGCTAGCGACCAGCGGCTTGGCGGGCGGAAGCGCCGCCTTTGTGAATCCAATGGCTCCCAAAAAACCGCACTTCGCCCCGAAGGCGACGAGCGTGATCTTCCTGTTCATGTATGGTGGACCGAGCCATATCGAGACTTTCGATTACAAGCCGAAGCTTTATCCTTTGGATGGCAAGACGATTCCGGTGAAGACGTTTGGCCGTGGCGGGCGTAAGAATGAGGGCCGTGTCGTCGGGCCAAAGTGGCAGTTCAAACCTTATGGCCAGTGTGGCAAGCTGGTCTCGGACTTATTTCCGAATCTCGGCGAATGCGTGGACGACATGGCGTTCATCCACTCGATGTACGCTGAGTCGCCGATCCATGGATCGGCCATGCTGATGATGAATTCGGGACGTATTCTGAGCGGCCATCCAAGCCTTGGCAGTTGGGTTACCTATGGACTTGGCAGCGAGAATCAAAATTTTCCTGGCTACGTCGTGATGCTCGACAAGTCGGGTGGGCCGATTAGCGGACCGAAGAATTGGTCAAGCGGTTACATGCCCGCCGCCTACCAGGGGACAGTCATTCGCGCAAGCGGCGTGCCGATTCACAATTTGGAAGCGCCGGCCGGCATTTCCCGCGACCTGCAGCGACGCGTGCTCGATCGCCTGCGCGATCGCAATCAAATCCATCTTCAGGAGCGAATGGACAACAGCGATTTGGCGGCCCGAATCGCCAGCTATGAGCTGGCGTTCAACATGCAGCAGCATGCGCCCGAAGCGGTCGATTTCGGCCAGGAATCCGAGAAAACGCTCGGGCTCTACGGCATTGACCAGCCTCGCACGGAAGACTTTGGCCGCAAGTGCCTTTTGGCCCGGCGGCTTGTCGAACGCGGCGTGCGTTTCATCCAGATCTACTCGGGAGGCGCTCACAATGACGACAACTGGGACGCCCATTCGGATATTGTCGTCAATCACACGAAGCACGCGGGAAACACCGACAAGCCGATCGCGGGCTTACTCAAAGATCTGCGTCAACGCGGATTGCTCGACAAAACGCTTGTGGTGTGGGGCGGCGAGTTTGGTCGGCAGCCGACCGCCGAGTACGCCCAGGGAACCGGCCGCGACCACAACGCGTTTGGTTTCACGATGTGGATGGCTGGCGGCGGCATCAAGGGTGGTGTAAGCATCGGCGAAACCGACGAGCTTGGCAGCGCGGCCGTTTCCGACCGTTGCCACGTCAAGCACCTGCACGCCACGGTTCTGAACCAAATGGGACTCGACCCCAATCATCTGGCCTACTTCTACGGCGGCTTGGATCAGAAACTGGTGGGAGTCGAAGGCGCCGATCCGATCGCCAAGCTGATCGGGTGAGTTGCTTTGCGGACTGGCCAAAGCAGTGATTCGGCGAACCTGATCGGGTGAGTCCCTTTGAGGCGCGCGAGTCGCCGCGCAGTGCCACAGGCCGCTAAAGTCGTCCGATCCATTAGTTTTTTCCCAGGAAATCCAGGATATTGTCGGCAGAGGCCGTCCGATTATTACGGTCGTGTCGATAGAATGGCCGATAATCTAGGGACGAGGGCGATGATTCACGTCGCCCCAAGGTTTCCGCCCTGTTTTCGGATCGAGGCACACCATGCGACGCCACCGCCAAAGCCGTTCGCTGACAGCGTACCGTCAACTCTTCATCGAAGCGTTGGAACTGCGCCAGGTGATGGCGGCGGCCGTTGGCGACTGGA
>JBJTOW010000745.1:0-2884 GCA_046074805.1 Planctomycetota bacterium
CAGCTTCAGCAGCCACCGCGGCGTGATCGACATCATCTTGGGCGTTGTCTTGGCTGTGTGAGCCAAGTTGCGCGCGACGGCCGTCGTTACACTCCGCTGCAACCGATTGTCCGACATGCGACCCTCTCCGGGTCGACCTGCGGCTGGCTTTCCGTCGCCACGGCACGGCGATGGGCCGTACCTACGAGCTTCGCGTGAACTGCGGCCAACTTCCCACCAATAGGGAGACGGCTAACGCGGAACGAAAACGCGGATGAACGACTTCCAGCAGCACAAGCCAACATGAGCGCCCGAAGGCGGCTTGCGTACGGAACCTCCGGAGGCACCGGCGAGCGACGCACTGGGGATAGGAACGGAGGCACTCGTCGGTTATCGCGTCGTGCTTTCGAAGTGTCACTCTCCGGGGCCGCCTCTGTCAAGTGGCGCGGTTCGCGGAATCTTTGCGGCTTAGCCAAATTCGATGGCGAACTTCCGGTCCCAACCGCTTAAGTCGGCGTTCCCAGGCACCGGAGTAGCCAGAGCGCGAGTCCGGCGAGGATTGCGGCGCACGGGACCGTGCTGACCCAGGCCAGTAGGATTTCCGCGACTTTTCGCCAGCGAGCTTGACGGGTGCTGGCCCCCATTCCCGTCAAAGCGCCGACACTAACATGGGTCGTGCTGACGGGCCAACTATGGAGGCTGGCGGTAGTAACGAGCCCTGCGGTTACGAGGCTAGCCGCGAACCCCTGTCCAGGATTCATTCCGGTCACTTTCTTCCCCAGGGTCTCGGCGACATTCTCGGCGTCCAGCCAGCCTCCCAACAGAATCGCGGCCGCCACGGCTAGAAACGCCCAGTGCATTTCCACGCCAGGCGACACTGACAATAAGGCGGCCATTTTGGGAGTGTCATTCAAGCCGCGGGCGAAACTGGCTGCGCCCGTGCTAAAAAAGTGGAAGGTATCGAGCGGTTTGGAACGCTGGTCTGGCGCCCAACGCAACCACCGCAAGGCCGCGTATGAAGCGGCTCCCAGCACAACCGCCACCAGCGGACTGAGGAAAAGCGGGTAGAGGAATTGTTTTCCCAACGCGCTGAACCGCACACCTTCAGCACGTCCCGCGTCGAGCACCGCCGAGCTGAGCGCCGATGCGTCGGCGGTTCCAGCTTCGGTGAAGCCAGCCGCAGCCAAAGTGGAGCCGCTTAGCCAATCGCCAACGAGGCCGGCGCCGGTCAACGCGCCGACTAGAGCGTGGGTCGTCGACACTGGAAAGCCGAAACGGGTCGCCAAGAAACTGGTTAGTGCCGCTCCGATCGCGACCGCCGTCAGAAAGTCGGGGGACCGGGCTAGCGAGTCGGAGACGATGCCGCGGCCGCTGAACTTTTGCAACATACCGCCAGCCAGGAACATCGCCGACAAAGAGCCCGCAAAGGTGGTCGCGGTTCCCCACGCGAGCGCCATCCGGCGCGATGTCGTGCCGCTGCCGTAAAGCGACGCAACGCCTTTGAAGTTTGCGTTCGCGCCATTCGTGAAGGCGACGAAGCAAACGGCGGCGAACAACAGTAGGGTGAGCACTGGACGGAACCGCGTGGAAGGGATTGCGGGCTGGCTACGGCGTTTTGTTATCCCGAGTTTCCGCTGGGTACTCAGGGAAGGAGACATACTCTTTCCATGAGCCCTCGTATAAGCGGACCTTGGGGAACTCCGCGACATGCTTGAGATAGAACCGCAATAAACTGCCCTCGCGCGAGGTGCCGCAGTAGACGATAACTTCCTTGTCCGGAGTGAGGCCGGCGGCCTTGAGTTCGGCCTGAGCGGCGTCGGCCGCTTTGAATTGATGGGTGTTGTCGGCCTCCATTAGTCGTGCCCAGTGGAAATTGATCGCGCCGGGAATGTGCCCCTTTCGCCACCAAACTTCATCGTTGCCGAGATACTCGTTGCGCGGCCGCGCGTCGACCACGACCACGCCCGGCTGACTTTTGCGTTGGAGCAACTCCGCAAGGTCGATGCCAATGCTCGGCGCTCCCTGGGCCGGTAGTTTGCCAGGAGGGTTTCCAAAATAAGCTTGTGTGACCGGGTTCTTTCCAGCGGCCCAACCTGGCAATCCGCCGTTCAAAACACGGATATCCTGCACGCCGAACTTCTCCAACACGTAGGCGACCATGCTGGCGCTCAGGATCTCGTCATTCGGCAACGCTTCCCCCGTCGCGTAGATGATATGCGTGCGGTCCCGATCAACACCGGCTCGGACCAGCAACGCCCGTGTCAAATCGTCCGGCAGGTACTGCACTGGCACGCCACGATCGGTGCCCCGAAGCGTATCGAAATTAAGGTGATGCGCGGTAGGCAGATGTCCGCGGAAGTAATCCTTGTAGCCTCCCCGCGTGTCGAGAACGATCGGACGCTTCGCCGTTTCGGGATGCTCAATGAGTTTACGAGCTTCGGCGGGACTGATCAGTCCGATTTCAGCCCATGCGGGCCATGGTTGCGCCAGTGCCAAGGCAAGAACAGCCAAGCCACCAATCGGTGCGATACCCCGCATAATTCGACCTCTTCTCCCCAGGGACCCATCCACCCAACGGCGACCTGATCGCAGCCGCCACTTCGTCTGGCGAGCGATTGTCGCTCAGACACTCGTTTGATCGCAAGGGGATTAGAGCGGCATGGGTGGAAATGGATGGGCATCCCGCTCGACGGACTGCTCAGTTCGCCCCCACTTCGAGAGCAACGGACTGAGAGGTAGGTTGTCCAGAGAGGGTGGCCCGTTTCGGGTGGATTACCCACGGACGACGTCGCGTCAAAGAAAACGCCCAACGAGCTAAACGACGTCGAAACCGTGATCCCACGTAAACCTTCATTGTCGGCCGCGCGAAAGCGGCGCCCGAGGGCGCCGCACTCCAAAAACGTCG
>JBJTOW010000746.1:0-6666 GCA_046074805.1 Planctomycetota bacterium
GGTGAAGACCTGCTCCTACACGGTCTGCCGTATGGTTCCTGAGCCACGCGTCAAGACTTGCACCTACACCACCTGCAAGATGGTGCCGGAGCAACGCGTGAAGGAATGCACCTACACGGTCTGCCGGATGGTGTGCGAACAACGAGTGAAGACCTGCACCTACACGACCTGCCGGATGGTGCGGGAATGCCACACCAAGCAAGTGCCTTACACGGTCTGCCGCTACGAACGGCAAGATTGCGTAAAGCAAGTGCCGTACACGGTCTGCAAACCGGTCCACTACACGAAGACTGTCCGCGTCGCCCGCTGCGTGCCGAAGTGCGTGCCTTACACGGCCACTCGCTGCGTACGCCGCGTGGTGTGCGAGGAAGTGCCAGTGACAATCTGCTGCCCGCCGCCATGCTGCGGACGCCGCCGCTGGCTTGACTGCCACGACTGCTAAAGCGATCCCGAGCGATCGCTCGCAAATCTCTCAGCCTGTGTGGTCTGGCGATCCGCTGCCCGGTTCCTCTGGAGCCGGGCAGCGTCGTTTGTTGATTCCGCCGCTAGCAGTCGCCGCTTCATCGCCAGTCCCTGGGGCGCCGAGTAACCGCCCAGGTGTCCCTTCGCTCCGACCACTCGATGGCACGGAACGATCAGCGGAAAGCGATTGCGGGCCATGGCGTTTCCCACTGCCCGAGCCGCGCCGGGCGAACCGGCTTGAACGGCCAAATCCGCGTAGCTCACGGTGTGTCCGGGGGCCACGGCGCGACAGGCGTCGAGCACTCGCCGAGTGAACGGTCCGAGGTGGTCAAGGTCGAGCGGCAGATCGAGGAAGCGATCATCGAAATCCCGAGCGAAGCGGGCCAGTCGTTGGGCGAGTTCGCGAAGCGGCAGGGGACATTCGTCCAGCGTGGCTTCGGAAACGAAGACGTCGATCGCCGACGGGCGTTCAGACCGGGCAAAAGCTTGCAGGGCGGCGTGCGCCGACGGTTCGGAATCGATGCCAAAGCTGTTCCAGGCGAGTCGCTGGCCCCGCCACAGACAGGCCATCCAGCCAAGCTCGCTAGGAAACACGGCGCCCCATAGGTCGCGGGCCGCCATCGTTTCGCGAAAACAAACAAAGCCGATCGGTGGCGATTCGTCGTGAGTGGCCATAAAGTGTGCGAACTCCCGTCGAAAGGCCACTCTCGCGGCCAAGCTCGACTAGGCAGGCTCGATTTTTTCCTTTTACAATTGCCACGATACTACGCGGGTTTCACAGGGCGGCGCGTGTGGCTTTTCGCGCTTAGGGGATAGTGTGAGCAGATGTCCAATAGCGCTGAATCGACCACCGACCCTTTAGCGTCCGCTGACGAACCACGCCCCGCCGAATTCCTCACCAGACGCACCATAACCCCGTCTCCTGGCGCCGCTGGCTCCCATGCTAACCGGTTTGCCCGCTGGGGAAGCGTTGGCTCGGTGGCCGTGCACGGCCTCGCGTTTTTGGGATTGGCCGTCGGTCAACCGTTGTTGGAATGGCTGTGGGGCCCGTCGCTCGCCACATCGCGAAGCATCCAGATTGTCGCCCAGGGACCATGGCGCGGGCCCGTGTCCGAGGACCCTGTGTTGGAATACGCCATCGAGCTCGACAGGGAACGCGCCAGGGAACGCGATAAGGAACGCGACGGCGACCCGCCCAAGTCGCGGCCCGTATCAAATTCCACCGACCTGGACGGAAAACCGACGGCGGACAGCCGACGAAAGTCCGCTGATGGGAACAGCTCAAGCCCGCCACAGCCAAACGAGTCGGTGTTCGCGCCGGAAGCGATTGTTCGGCGGCGAGTCGATCGGGCCATCGAAGAGGCGGGCGAAGTCGGCGAGGAGGAAAACCTCAAACGGCTGGATCGGTTGTCGGGCCAATTGGAGCAGATGGCGACGGACAAGTCGGTTGCCGAGTTGAACGACAAGCTGAAACGTTGGTTGGGGACGAAGCCCCGCGCTACCGAACCGGCGAAAGAGCCGGTGGCGGGCCCTTTCGACATCGCGACCGCCCAGGTGCATGACGTGCAGCGGGAAGGCGAGGACGCGGCGACCTATCGTTACATCGCCGTGTTGCTCGACGCCGACGGCCGTCAAATGGATCAAGAGCTGGATATGGTGGACGGTGAAAAACTATTCCGAACGTTCCAGCTGATTAAAAAGAACCCGCTGCTGGAGAAGGTCTATCGTCAGGTCGTCATGGGACTACTCGACAAATTGACGCAGCCGGCGCCCTAGTGCTTTATCCAAGCTCAACAGGCAATCACAAGACGGCTTGCGCCGCGTTCGCGGCTGGTACGATTCGCAATTATCGTGAAGGCCGAACAGGCGTCCCTCGAAGACGCTTACATCAGCATGACGATGCCTTCCAGCTTTCGCAGGCGGTCGTAGATCGCCAGCACTTGTTCCGCGTGCTCCAACATCGGTTCAATCGTGATGGCGATATGACGCCCGCCACGCGCTTCCCTTGTTGTGTATTCGGGGGGATCTTCGAAGCTCATCTCCGATCGCACGCAGGTCACGACTTCGGTGAGCAACGTTACTCGATTGACGCCGATCACCTTAATCACGACCCGTGTGGGAAAAGCGTGAGTCTGGTTCAACAACTCGATGTATCGCCCACGTTCCTCAGCCGATTCGCTCATCGCGACTCCAATTCTTTATTGCTTGCCCGCGTGTCGAGTCGGTTGGTCGAGCCGATTGGTCGAGCCGCGCGGAGTGGATCCGCGACTTTATCGCTGACGCTCCAACCGTAGACCCGCCTGCGCATAAACCGGCAAACCGTCGCGAGACGATTCGGCGTGCAGTTCGATCATCGACCGGCCTGGCAGTTGAGCGTCCGACGCGAACGCCAGTTCAAGCCGCGCTTCGCCCTCGGTGGCCGGCACATCGACCGAAGTCGCCGTGACACCGGAAATGTCGTCGGGAATAGCCACGCGAATTCGAACGGGTCCGACGCCCTCGCGACGGCGCACGCGGACGACCGCCGTCGCCGACATTCCAGGGCGCCAAACAACGGTGGGGGTGTCAAGGCTCAAAGTCAGCAGGCCCGGAAAGCAGCCAACGCTTAGCGTCTCGGGGGCGGCGTGAAACACCACGTATGGTTTGCCGTCGGCGCCGAGCACTTCGGCCACGCCCATGACCCGCGTGCGATGGGTGGTTCCCTCAATGACCTGATGTTGCAGCACCACCGGCAATGCGCCCCGGTCACTACCCGCGTCGATCCGGCCCTCCAGCGGCACCAAGGTGCCGCGTTTGTCCGGCTCAACGCCGATCAACCGGATCGCGCCACCGAATCCTTCCTTGCGTTCCACTTGGACCGGAAAGGGAAACCCAGCCAATCGCGGCGCATCCAGGATCGGTGAGTTGGCTTTCAATGCGAAGGGAATCTCCGGGCATACCGCGACCCATAGTCGATCGCTAGCAGCGGCCGTCGGCGACTCGGCGACCTCCGCCGTCCACTCGCGACTTTCTCCCGCTGTATCGCGACTTTCTCCCGCCGTCATGCGACGCGCGATAACCCGCGTTAGCCCCGCGACCGGCGGCTGATTGGCAGGAACCTCCCAGGTAAGCTCAACGTTGGCAGGTGATTTCTCTGTCAGCGCCAGCGGCGGAACGGAAACGCCCGCCGGCAAGCCTTCGACCGCCAGTTCAAGATCGCCCGCTAAACCATCGCGACGTTCCACAATCACCGGCAGCTTCGCCGGTCGACCCGGATGCAACATGAGCGACGCGGTGTTGATTCGCACCTTCAAGTCTGGCGTGGGCCGTGCGATCGCCAAACGGTAGCAATTCCGCGATCCACCTTGGCGGCTGCGATCCCGCAAGGCGATCGCGAAGCGTCCATCGGCCGGCGCCTCCCAGCGAACTCGGGGATCGCGCGAACCATCACTGTCGTCCACCTCCAAAAGCTGTTTGCCCGCCGCGTCGCGGATCGCCAACACGGCATCGGTGGGAAATCCAGCCTGGGCCGACACAACGTCGAATGCCAGACGATCCCCCTTCTTCACCGTGATCGACACCGCATCGACGTCACCCGGCGCATCGAACCGTCCAAAGATCGCTACGGGCCAGTCGACCGATACGCCTTCAGCTGCCGGCGGAGGCGTTCCCGCAGGCGACTCTTGTTCAACAACCACCGGCCATGGCGCGATCGGCAACGCGAGCCCTTTGTCCACCCACCACGCCGCCTCGTGGCCCAACGCGGCTTTCATGGCCATCGACGCCGTCGAGCCGTTCGCGGTCGAGTTAGTAGCGGTCGAGTTAGTAGCGGTCGAGTTTGTCGCGGTCGAGTTTGTCGCGGTCGAGTTGGTGGCGGGCAAACTGTTCGCGGGCAAACTCTTCGCGGTGGTGCGCCACTGACGGCCATTTCCGCCCGGCAGATTCCAACCGGTGACGAGCACTTCGGCTTCTTGCCCGAGCGCGACCTCCCATGGCATGACATGATCGATCCACGGGCCGTCGGTCAGCGACAGGCGATAGGTGAAGTCGATTCCGCCCGCCATCTGGAAATCGAAGACTTCAAGCGTATAGGTAGCCGCCGTTGGGGCACGAAACGCCAACAGTCCGTCGGCGCCGCGGCCGACCTCGGCGGCGGGCAAACTGGACGCGGCCAAACTGCCATCGGCGGCCAGCAACCGCAGGACGGGATCGACCGGCGAACGGAGCCGTTTGGTGGCGATGCCGCAGACCACTTGCTGGTCGGCGGCAAGTCGCAGTTCGTAGCGGTCGATGGCGCCCGGCGTGTCCAAGCGTCCATTGGCAACCGTGGGGAAACGCTCGACAGCCAGCGCCCCGCGCCGCTGTTCATGCACAAGCTCGAGCGAATCTCCGATCACAAATGGAAACGGGGCCGACGCGCCTTGCGTCGACACGAGACGAATTTCCCTGGGACCGGGCGGCGCATCAGCGGCGATGCGGAAACGGTAACGACGAGGATCGGATGTCGGCGTTACTTCCAGTCCGAAGCCATTAGCCACCAGCCGGCAACCGGGTGGCATGTAGTCGCCCGCCAACGCCACTTCCACATCAGCGCCCCGCCCCGAGCCTGGCGGAAACTGACTCAGGATCCGCGGTGTTGTCTGGGCGAAAACCGGTGAAGCGGCATGAAACCACAGGAACAACAGAAACGCCAACGCAGCGAGCCGCAGGGTAACCGCTCGCGGCGCGCCCGTGGCGGGAATTCGTCGGAAACAGAATCGATGTCGCATGGCGATTAGAACCATTCGGCGATCGGTTGTCCGCCGTTGACGATGCTCACCGGCCGGCCTTCCGGCGTAATCAGTTCCTTGTGTGGGTCGATTCCCAGCTTGCGGTACACCGAACAGAAATAGTCCTCCACTTTCAGCGGCCGCTGATCGGGCGCGGCTCCAAGCCGGTCGGTCGAACCGATCACGGCGCCTCGCGGCAGGCCGGCGCCAGCGGCGACAATCGACATCGCGCCCGGCCAATGGTCGCGGCCCGTGTCCTTGTTGATCTTCGGCGTGCGGCCGAATTCGCCCAGCGCCAGGACGAGCGTGTCTTCGAGCAGACCGCGTTGGTCGAGATCATCCAGCAACGCGGAAAACGCCATGTCGAAAATCGGCATCCAGCGATCTTTCAGATACTTGAAAATGTTGGTGTGGTGATCCCAACCGGCATGTTGCACGGTGACAAACGGCACACCCGCTTCGATGAGCCGACGCGCGAGTAGACATTGCTGGCCAACCATCGTCCGACCGTAGGCGTCGCGTGTCCGCTCCGATTCCGATTCGATGTCGAACGCCCGGCGGGCCAACGGCGATGCGATAAGGCGTTGCGCTTGATCGTGAAAGCTATCGAGCCCACGAGCTGGGTCGGCGGCGGCGGCGTCCGCGATCCGTTCCAGGTTGTCGAGCGACCGCCGCAACGCCGCGCGGGATTGAGCCCGGCCGGTCGCCAATCCGGGAGGCAATGTGACGTCCGGCAATTGGAAATCCGGGTTGTTGGGGTTGTTGGCGATCAACAGCGGCGCGAACTTGCTTCCCAAAAAATTCGGCCCACCCGACCGCAGCGCCGACGGCAACGCGAATTGAACGTACGCGGGCAGGCCCGCCGGCGCGCCTCGTTCTTTGGCGATGAACGAACCGATGCTGGGATGAAAACTGGCTGAATCGCCACAGCCGATCGGCGTCGGCGTGGGGCTGCCGGTGGTCAAGTAATGATTGCCGCCGCCATGGCCCGGGTCGTGATGGGCGACCGACCGGGTCACCGTCAGGAGATGCATTCGCCGCGACACTTGCGGCAGCAGTTCGCAAACACGAACTCCCGAAACGTTGGTGTCAATAGGATCGAAGATGCCGCGGACCTCTGTCGGAGCATCGGGCTTTGGATCGAATGACTCATGATGGCTTGGGCCGCCATCCATCCAGATCAAGATGCAGCGTTTGGCGGCCGCCTTGACCGGTGCGTTGCCGGCCTGCGGTTCGTTGGCCTGCGCCCGCATCAATCCAGCCAAACCGAGCCCACCCAGGCCTCCCAGGCCAAGCCCCAGAAAGCTCCGCCGCACGTAGCCGTCACAATAACGCGAAGACGCGGGACGACCGGTGGGCTGTTTACCGGGCCGCTCGGGATCAATCGGGAAGCTCATCGTCGTGTCCTTGATGCGAGCATCCAGGGATGCTCCGGCGGCCGGCCTGATTCGATTGG
>JBJTOW010000747.1:0-2722 GCA_046074805.1 Planctomycetota bacterium
GAAGAACTTCCTCCGGAGTCCGGTCGACCAGATGCGAACCGCCGAGGCACGAGTGGACCCCGGATTGGACCCACGTTTGCCGTTACCCGTTCGTGCAGACGCTGGACCCGGCGGTCGTCACGCACCAGTTTGGTTCCGCGAACGCCAAGATCGAGCAGCGTTTTTATCTGGGAACCGGCGCACGCCGTTTCGTCGTTCGGCGCACGATGAGCCGGACCGAGCGCGAAGCGCTGCGGGACTTCTGGGAGGCGATCGGTGGACCCTACCGCGCCTTTACGTTTCAGCTTCCGAATTCGGACGGCACCACGACGGCGACCACCTGCCGGTTTGAGAATGCGCCGCTGACGTTTGATCATCTGTCGAATGCGGTCGCCTCGGCCGGCGTTGTCCTGGTCGAGATTCCATCGACCGCCCCGAGCTACAGCCTGAACTCAACGCAGACGCGGTTTCCCACCTCGGGTCTGCCGACCGCCCTGCTCTCTCAAGTCCAGGAACTGATCCCCCTCGTCAAAATCCAGGCCCGCGCCGCCGGGTATCCCGCCATCTTCGTCTCCGACCGCCGGTGTACGGTCGGCGGTCAGTTGTATCAGGCCAGGTTGCTGCACTGGTCGAGCATCTCGCAGTCACTGGGCAACGACGCCGACGACGCGAACTTCGTGTTCGGCAACGCGGACCGCGTGATGCGGGATCTTGCGAACACCGTGGATCTCTGGCGCGCCACCATCGAGTTCGCGCTGTTCCATGTGGTCCAGGGCATCAAACTCGACCTCTGGCGGGGCGAGATCGTCGACTGGGACCTCGACGCCGGCCCGGAGTTCCCGGTGCGAGCGACGGACGGCATCTACGAACTTACTCTTCCCTACCCCACCCGACGCGTCGACCGCGGCTGCTGGAAGGTCTTCAACGGTCCGGCGTGCCCTTATTCCGCGGTCGGCTCCGGCGGCAATCCGGCCTCTTGTGATAGGATCGTTTACTGAGTGGTGAGTTCACAACGGAGACAGTTCAGCAAATGAAGACGATCAACGCACACCTCTCGTTAGCGAGTGTCGCGGCTGTGGGAGGACTGGTGCTGTGCGAACTTGCCGCCGTGGCGGGCCAGGACTCCGGCGCGATGCTCTGGGATCCGGCAATTCCGTTTCCGGCGGTCGGCGCCGTCGCGACGGTGCCGGGAGTGGATTACCGGCTCGTCCATGCGCGAACTCAGGAGTGGCAGTTTCTGCATGAGCCGAGAATCGCCTGGCACAAGGGTACGCTGCATGTGAGTTTCAGCCACGCTCCGGTGAAGGAGAGCGAACCGGCCCAGGAGATGCACGGGCGTCGAAGCCGCGACAGGGGCCTGACATGGTCCGAGCCGGAGGTGATAGCGGCGGCCTCGCCCGGGGAGTGGAGAACGGAGACGGCTCCGATGCTGTCGCTTCGGGGGACTTTGTGGGCTTTTGTCGGCCGGTACGGAGGCGGCGCGGGTTACTCGAAGAACAGTCTGGGAATGACGCGCTACCGGCTGAATTCCGCCACGAACCGGTTTGAACTTGTCTCCCCGGATGTGAATCCGCAGGGGTTCATCCCGTTTGTGCAGCCGCAGCGCCTCGGCAATGGCAACTGGATCATTGGCGGGCATACGGACAAGGTCAGGCACGCTGCGGTGGCGATCAGTAAGGGCAACGACATGAGCGCGTGGAGGGTGAAGAAACTGGAGACTCCCCAGCCGGCGGAGTACCCGGAGACGAGCCTGATTAGTCGCGGGAAACGGGTGGTAGCCATCATCCGCCACGCGGGCGAGCCGGATCAGTCCAACGGCACGCTGACGGCGCTTGCTGCTGAAAGCATGGATTACGGCGAGACGTTCGGGCCTGTGCGGCGGTCCAATCTGCCGATGCGGAACTCCAAGCCATTCAGTGGGACGCTGAGCACCGGACAATCCTATGTGTTGTTCAACGCGGCGGATGGGCCGGTCCGAAATGCTCTGATGATCGCGGTGACGGACCGCCGGAGCGTGCTGCCGTTCCGCCGGGCATGGAAGGTGATCGAGGGCTCTCCCGACGCGATCAGTCCGGAACTGGCGAAGCTGGGTGAGAGTAGCCAGACGCACCGGTGGGCGTATCCGGAGGCGGTGGAAAAGGACGGTGTGCTGTATGTGACGTTCTCGCAAAACAACCGGCACTGCTGGGTGGCAAGGATTCCGGTGGCGTCGCTGAAAGTGAACTGAAGCTTAGGGGCTACGTCCAGTGGCCGAAGCAGTTGGCCATCTGGGTGATGACGGCGGAGCTGGCGAAGTTGAGCAGCGAGGCTCCGACCCGGGGGACGGTGATGAAGGCGCGGGGGGCTGTGCGGCCTTACATTCTACCATGATTGCAGAGAACCCATGTCCAACCGGATCGCATTCATCACCGGTGCCAGCCGAGGTATCGGCCGGGCCTGTGCCGAAACGCTCGCCCAGGCGGGAGCCCGAGTCGTGCTCGCCGCGCGCAGCTTAGAAAAACTCGAAGAAGTCGCCGAGGGCATCAGGTCTGGCGGGGGCCAGGCTTTCACCGTTGCCATCGACCTCGCCTCGGAGGAGTCCATCAAGGAAGCGTTCGCACGAACGGCGAAGGAGGTCGGGTCCGTCGAGATCCCGTATGGTCCGAAAACTCGATCAGCCTCACCCCAAGGCCACCCAGTGGATGCAGGTCTGTGCGAAACTTCTGAATTTGAGCCGGCGAATGCTCCGGCGGAAACTCCGCGG
>JBJTOW010000748.1:0-9152 GCA_046074805.1 Planctomycetota bacterium
CGGAACAGGTCGCTGAGAGTCAGCCCCAACCCGCCGATGGCGCCGACTGTCAGCATGTTACGACGACTAATAGGACTTCCAACGCACTTCATGGTCTCTTCAACTCCGTAAGACAACTATCTCTTGGCTCTCAAGACACTCCGTGGGTCCCAAGACACGATCAGGTGGCGTATCCAACGCGGCGGGCCGCAGGCCTTACAATCGTCCAACGATGCGGATAGTCAAAGCGGGGATTGTGGCGTGCGGTTGCAGCGGAACCGTTACCCCAGGCGGGTTGCAATAGCCGAGGGCGCGCGGTGCTTCCGCCGCCCACGGATAACGCATCAACCGCAAACTATAGCCCTTGACGTCCCAAGTGTCAAATGCGGCCCGACCCTAGCCACCGGCCGGGTCGTCCGCGATTGTCACGGTCAGCTCGGAACTGAAAATGGACCGGGGATCTCCGCGTTCGGCGATCGTCCGCTGTAACGTGCCAATCGAGCGGGAGATACGTTTAGTCAGCAACGGCTTTCCGGCGCGGGTGATCACCACCGGGCGGTCCAGATCGAGCATTTTGTCATTCAGTCGGACTCGGAGCCGAGACACCGAGTCCGAGCGCAGGTCGATCCGCTGACCCTCGCGGTCCGCGAACACTTCGGTGCGTTCCCGACGCTCGCCGTCGTCAACCGCCAGCCAATAAAAGCGGGAATGGGTCACGTCATCTTGTTTCCACACGATTTTTTGGGGCAACGGGTCGCGGGTTTTTTGGGCCATCCAGGGAATCGCCGACGCGTCCTGACGGTCCATCCAGTGGCCTTTGTCAGGGTAGATGGTCACTTGGTGCGGATAGCCCTTCGGATCATGTTCGCGGAGTTTCCCCAGTTGCGTCTGCCAATCGGCAGCCGTCTTGTTGCGGTTATAGGCCGCGTCCAACCCACCCATGTAAATCGCGAACGGCAAATTCCGCAGCCCTAACGGCGAAGTCTCATTGGGGTGACCCGCCATCATCGCGGCGGCCGCGAAGCGGTCGGCCATCCGCGGCGCCAACTGATAGACGCCGTCGCCACCCGCCGAGTACCCCAGCAGATAAACGCGATTCGGATCGATGTCTTCGATCGCGATGAGGGATTCGATGAGGCGGTCGAAAAGACCGTCGATGTGGTCCTGATGCCAGAGGTTCCAAGTGTTGGTGGGAGCCCGAGGCGCGACATACAGCCCCTCGGTGGGCGTGTAGAGCCGCTTCTGGTTGTTCCATTGTCCGTCGTTGACAGCGGGCGTGGTGCCGCCACCGCCATGGAGCGAAATGTACAGCGACCAACCGGTCGCTGGCTTCTCACCCAAACGACGAATGTGGATCGGCATCTCCCACTGTCCCAGCTTCAACTTGTTCGACTTCAACTCATCGGCCCGACTCGCTTGCAGCACGGCGGCATGGGCTTGCCAGAGCAACTTTTCCGCTCGCTCCGCGTCCGCTCGTGTCAACGGCGTGGCGGCGAAAGGCTGGGCGTCGATCGCGCCCCGAGTGGCCGCGTCTTGCGTCAAAAACTTTTCCAGCGCGCCGACGGCGGCGGCCGACAAGTCCGACGACGGCGGTTCCGCGGGACCGCTATCTGCCGGCTTGTCGGTAGACGGCTTGTCGGTAGACGGCTTGTCAGCGGCCGGTTTGTCGGCGGCCGGCTTGTCGGCGGCCGGCTTGTCAGCGGCCGGTTTGTCAGCGGCCGGCGGTGTTTCCGATGCGGGCTTTGCTTGGGGTGGCGGAAGTGGCACGGTAATCAGTTGTTCGGCGGCGGGGGCGGCGACGCGCACGGTGGCCGATCGGCCTTGGAATTCGGCTCGCAAATCGACGGCCGTATTCGCGGCGATTACGGCGGTAAGATGGTCGTTGCGATCGAAGCGTTCGTCATTCGCGTTGCCGGAAAAGATCGTGTCGCCCTGCGGGCTCGAGACGGCCACGCGGGCGGCGACCCGTTCGCCATCGGTGTCGACCACGCGGATCCGCACACGCACGGAACCTTCCGGCACGGCGGCCGCTCGGCGGGCGTAACGGTCGGTCACGTTGACCGCCGGAACTTCCCGGTTGTCCATGGCCCAGACCATCGGGAAGGACGCGGGAGTGCGCCGGAAGCTGCTCGAGTAGATGGCATGGAACGGGTGGTCGCGGCGAGCCTGGGAGGCGCGGTCGGAGAACCACACGTTGTCCAGCTTGTCGCCCGCTGGTTCGGCGGCGCCGGTGAAGTGCCAGCCGTCGTCCCAGACTTCGACCCACGAGTGGTTACCGCTGTTGTCGGCCCAGAGCGGCGTTCCGCAAAAGCGGGCGGGAACCCCGACCGCTCGGCAGGCGTTGATCAGCAGCAGCGACAGCCCTGTGCAGGATGCCAGTCCCGATTCGATCGATTCGTAGGGACTTTGGTCGGCCTTGGCCCGTTTGGTGGAATACCGCACTTTGAAGAGCGGAAAGATTTTCTGATTGAGCCGAGCGGCGGCCAGCCCCGGCGTTTTCGCGTCTTGGATCAGAGGCAGACAGCGATCGCGGAAGTCGCGTCGCCAGCGGTCGCGACGTTCATTCACGCTGGCGTACGGCAGTATGTCGTTCAGAAAAACGTCCTCGGGAACTTGCGCATGCCACGGCGACGCGCGCCACGACTCGTACGCTATCGCGACGTTTTCCAGAAGGTAGTCCGCCGTCAGACGCCGCAGGTCGCTGGCGGGCATATGGGACACCAAGAACCGCATCCCCGGCTGTTGGTCGGCGGGCGCCTCCCGCAGCGCGCGTTCCAACTGTCCACGATTGTCGCCGGCCCGCTCGAGCGCCCCGCGGATCGCGGCCGCATCCTTGTCCGATTCATTCGTGCCCGGCGCATCAGCCGAGACACGCCACAAGCGGGATTCCTGATTGACCTGCCAGCGATCGATCTGGGCGTCGCTGGCTTTCGCCGAGCCACTCGCTGGCGAGCCACTCGCTGCCGATGTGTTGGGCGCCGTTAGCGTGGCGGTGAATCCGTTGGCGTCCAGTTGGATTGTGGGTGGAGCGACAAGGCCCTTCCAAACATCCGCCGCGAAACCCAGCGCGGCGAGATCGTCGGTCCATCGTCCGTGCCGGGCATGGTAGGACTTTTCGTGGTGGTAGACCGTCATGAGCGAGTCGCGGACCGCGATCGCTAGCGAATCCGCAACCAGCGCCGCCGTGGCAGCCGGCTTCGCCGTGGCAGGCACCGCCGCAGTAGGCGTGGCCGCAGTTGAGATTGTCGCGGTAGGCGTGGTCCCTTGAGCGAAACGCACGTAGCCCCAGCGTTCAGGGCGGTGCATATCGATGATGCCTTGGGGCGACCAGACCCAATTGTTCTCGGGCGTGTTAGGCACCTTCTTGTATTGCCCGTCGACGACATCGTGTTGCCATTCCACTCGCGAGAAGTTCACTCGCCACCATTCATCCACGGCCGGTGGCGTAGCCGATCGGCGAGCGCGATTGAACGCCTTCCATGGCATCGCGATCTCCACGGACCAACCACGATCGGTGTCGGCCGGATCGTTGAGTGTTCCCTCGACATGGACAGCCGTTTGTATGCCCGTGATGTCCCAGCTGTTGTCGGCTTTGCCGCCATCCTTGTACGGTTTGGGCAGGAACAGATCCCAACCGGTATTCAAAGCGTTGATTTCGAACTCGTAGTACTCGTGGTTGTCCCCATCCGGATCCACGAAAAGCTCGAAGTCGTTGTCATGGAAAATGACCGAGTCCCGTTGGCGGAGAGTGCCCCAAACGTGCGGTTCCTCCATCTCGGCCGCGACGTAGAAATGCTGATCGTCCCACAGCATCTTCACTCGGGTGCGAAAGCGTGGAACCGCCTGTCGGTCCCCTTCGATGTCCACGAACGTCTCGGTCCACGGCGCGTTCCGCCAAGCGGCGTCGTCCAGTCGGCCGTCGATCGCGAGAGGCTGAGCGGCCCGGAGGCACTCGTAAAACCGGGCTGGCTGAGGTCGCATCCGCGCCCAGTCGGCCGCCGAATCGGCGGTGGCGTGCGAGGCTACCGTTAGTGGAACCAGGCACGCCAGCCAAGCGGCCCAAAATCGCCGGACCACGTTCCGACTCGTCCGCCCGCCGCCTGTACGCCCTGAAGATTCAGGAGCGACTTGATCAACCATGGATCACCTTTCCGAAACGTCCCGATGAGATAGCGGAAATTTAGATGAGTCAGTCGCACGTATCGACATCCGGATCTACCGTTATGTCGGTGAAAAGAGAATGCCGCCAGGGATTTTACACCAACTCGGCGAGCGGAATGTCGACCGCCGTTTTTCCTGAAATCCACCCGCCAAGTCGAGGCAAAAAAGGCACGGGCATGTATCCTTAAAGCTATGCCACAGCTGGTTCGGTGCCAACGGACGAATCCAGACGACTTGAACCTTCCAACGACGGCTATCGACAGTTTGCGGTCGATCCACGCCGCCGATCCTTCACGTCGGGAGATTTCCCGCTAACATCGACGTTGGTTTCGTAGTTTGGAATTTCGAGGGACGGGCGACCCATCGAGGTCGAGCACGTGTGAGCATCAGTTCGCTGGATACTTCTCCCAGCCTTTTCGAGCGGCTCGCGGACGATCACTTGGACGCGCAAGCGTGGCAAGAGTTCGTAACCCGTTACGGCAGCCTGTTGCTTCACTGGGCGCGGCGTTGGGGCCTGAACGGGTCGGACGCTCAGGATGTGGCCCAGGAAGTGCTCCTCGTGCTCGTGCGCCAAATCCGCGAATTCCGATACGACCCGCAACGTCGTTTCCGCTCGTGGCTGAAGACGATCGTGATGCGCACCTGCTCGCGACTGCGGCAAGCCGACCTGCGTCCCGAGGTGGCGGGCACCGGCGGCACCTTGCACGCGCGACTGCTGGAATCGGTCGAAGCCCGCGAGAATCTCTATAACTTGCTCGAACGCGTCGCGGATCGCGAGGTGCTCGAACTAGCCATGGAGCGGGTGAAACGGCGAGTGCAACCGACAACCTGGGCCGCTTTTGAACGGCTGGCGATCGAACGTCGGCCAGGCGTGATCGTCGCGCGTGACCTCGGGCTGAACCTGAGTTGGGTGTACGTCGCGCGGCATAAAGTCCAACAAATGCTCCGCGAGGAACTGGCTAAACTCGACACCGAATAGCCGCCAACCTATCCGTCGCGACGCTTAGCCCAACTCGTTTGCCCTTGATCGATTGCCCGAACGAGTGAACGGCTACCAGGGGCGATTCCAACCACCGCCGAAGACGAACTCGCGGAAGGGCCGGCGACTCCGGGCCGTGGCTCCAGTTGGATCGGCTGGCGGTCGAGCGTACCCGACCGCCACAACGGTCAGCGGATCGAACCCCTCGGGAACGCCCCAGGCATGGCGGGCTTGGCTGGGATTGAATCCGGCCATTTGGTGAACGGCCATGCCGAGCGTCGTGGCCTGCGCCGAAAAGTTGCCCATGGCGAGGCCCAAGTCATGTTCCGCCATGCGGTTCGGGGTGCCGTTCTTACGGAACGACCGGGCGACCACGGTCAGCAGCAAAGCACTGGCGTCCTTGGCCCAGCCTTGGTTGAATTCGACGAGGCAGCCGAGCATCTTCGCGAAGTCGCCGGCGTCCTCGCGCAGTGCGACGACGAAGTGCCAGGGCTGCTCGTTGTAGCTGGAAGCCGCCCAACGAGCCGCCTCGAGGCACTGGAACAGCGTCGCGCGGACGATCGGCCGCGGATCGAACTCGTAAGGGCTCCATCGCGTCGCGAGCGGTTCCAAAATCGGGTATTCGACCACGGCGCGTTTGTCGCTCATCGTTGGGCCTTGTTCAGGGGCGTTGGGGCGGGTACGACTGCGTTGTCCATCCTAGATTTCTGGGTACGACGGACTTCGTGGTCCGTCGCAGCACTCGCTCAATGACGGGCTTGGATCTTCGTTGTCACCCAGTGGATTCCCGATTTTCAGCTCGACCAAGCACTACTTTTTGTCCGAGTTCTTTTCGGTGCTCTTCCCGGCGTTTTTCTCACCGCTTTTCTCAGTGCTTTTCTCAGTGCTTTTCGCTGGCGTCGCCGTCCGTTTTTGGGAGAACAGCCAGGCATGCACGTCGGGGTTGCGGTAGGTGGCGGTCCACGAATCGTGTCCCGTGTTCGGGTACTCGGTGTATTGCGGGTTTCCGCCGGCCGCCTTGAGCGCGGCGATCATGTCGCGCGAGCGTTCGGGGCGGACAGCCGTGTCTTTGTCTCCATGGAACGCCCAGAGTGGCACGTTGGCGAATTTCGCGGCATGTTTCGGATCGCCCCCGCCACAGATCGGGATTGCGGCCGCGAACAGATCGGGGTGCCGCTGCAAAGCGTCCCACGTCCCGTAGCCGCCCATCGAGAGGCCCGTGATATACAGGCGGTCCGCGTCGAACGAAAACTCTTTGCGTAGTTGTTCGAGCGCTCCCAGCGTCAGCCGCATGGGCGAGGCTGGCTTTTCCGGCATGTCGTGTTTCGCCGCCCCCCAGTCCACCTCGACCCAGCGTTCGTTCACAGGGCACTGAGGCGCGATGACGAAGGCCGGATATTTTTCCCGCACGGCGTCGCTGGCGAATTCCGCCATGCCATGCTTAAGTTGAGCGAAATTGTCGCCGCCGCGTTCCCCAGCCCCATGCAGGAATAGCACCACTGGGTATTTGCGATTCGGGTCGTAGTCCTTCGGTTTGAGCAACCGGTAGAGCAGCTTCGTGCCAGCGGCGTCGGTGTAGGTGCGGGCCTCGAACCGTTCGCGGTCGTCGGCCGCCCACGCCAAGGCGGGCAAACAGAGCAAGCACCCCAACGCCAGTATTCCGCCCCATCCGTCATCAAAACGCATAGCCAGCCTTTCTTTGGATTCCGGGTTGCTTGCCAAAACCGACTGTAAAAGCGGAAATCAAGTTAGATCGGCGAGTCATACGCTCGAGTTTCCCGCCGGACCTATCAGAACGGGCCGAAGTCCGCTCGGCAAGATGGCCGCGGGAAGCGCGGCTCGCCCCATCGTCGCCGCCCCCTGCTCCAATCCACCAACACACCCGCTTTGGGGCCTGGAGAATCGGGATTGTCGAACACCCACGGAACGCGATACGATCCCCGCCCGCAGCAAGACGTATGTCCACGCGGGGTGTGCGGCTTAAGTTCAACGCCACGGCGACCGATAGCGGTTGTAGTGGATTGTGCGCCTGTCGCCCCTTTGTCCCTTTCCCGGAACTCGGAACCCCAATGCCATGGAAGGTCTGCAATTCCCAGACGCCGTGCAGCAATGGGCGAACGACATTCTCGTTTGGGTCGGATTCGGCACGCTTGTCGGATTGCTTGCCAAGGCGATCATGCCTGGCCGTGATCCGGGTGGCGCGGTGGCCACGCTGCTCATGGGAATCGGCGGCACCGTGATCGGCTGCGGCATGTGGTCGTATTTCTACTCGGCGAGCCGCGTGACGCCGATCAGTCCGATGGGCTTCTGCGTCGCCACGGCCGGCGCGTTCGTCATCCTCTTCTTCTACAAGCTGCTCGGCGGATACTGGTTCCGCGAAGGGGAAGGCGACTACGTGCGCTCGCGTCGCTACATTTCCAATCGCCGCTACCGCAACGGACGCTATTATGAAGCGGAAGTTGAAGACTGATCGGCGACGACGAGTGAGCAGCCGTGGCGAACGACGACAATTACCAGAGCGCGTTGGCGAGCGTCGAACAGGCGTTGGCGAATCTGCAACGCTGTTCGCCCGAGGAAAAGGACGTGCTGCGGCGCGACCTGAACAGCCTGCGGGAGATGTACGGCAAGCTGACGTCGGGCCGCGTTGAGATCGTGATTTTTGGCGAGATCAGCACGGGCAAATCGGCGTTAATCAACGCCTTGGCGGGCCAGGCGGTCGCGTCGGTCGACGTCCGTGGCGGCTGGACCAAGGAAATCTGGCAGGTCCCGTGGGAGGGCTGCGGATACTGCGTACCCGGGCTGGCTCAGTCCCAAGTGGTGCTGGTCGACACGCCCGGCGTGAACGAGGTGGGCGGGGCGGAGCGGGCGCAGATGGCTCGGGAAGTCGCCGAACGTGCCGATTTGATCCTGTTCGTTACCGATTCGGATCTGAACGACGTCGAGTTCGCCGCGTTGCTGGAACTGGCGAAGGTCCACAAGCCGATCCTGGTGGTTCTGAACAAGGCCGACCTCTATAGCCGCGACCAGCGTCAGCGATTGCTGCAAGTGCTCCGCGAGGATCGGCTGGCGGGGATCGTCGCTCCCGAGGACGTGGTGCTGGCGACTGCCGACCCGCGCGAGGTCGAGTATGTGATTGAAGGTCCCGATGGCTCGACGAGAACCGAGTGGCGGCGTCCGAAGCCCGATGTCGAACAGTTGAAGACGCGGATCCTGGAAATGCTCGAACGGGACGGGCTCGCGCTGCTGGCACTCAACGGCGCTTTGTACGCCGCCGACAAGTCCGATCGGGTCGCCGCTTTGCGAGTACAGCTGCGGGCTCAACAGGCGGGTCAGGTGATTTGGGGCTATGCCGCGATTAAGGCGCTCGCCGTGGCGTTGAATCCGCTGCCGGTGGTCGACGTGTTGGGCGGCAGCGCGGTCGACGCGACGATGGTGGCGACCCTGGCGCACATCTACGGATTGGAGATGTCGTGGATGAACGCCCGGGGCTTGGCGACTTCGATCTTGAAAGCGGCCGGCTGGGTGCTCGCCGGTGAAATCGCGACGCACTGGGCCGCCTCGACGTTCAAGGCTTTGACCGCGGGCTATGGCACGCTTCTGACCGCGATCCCGCAAGGCGCCGCCGCCGGCTACGGTTCGTACATTGTGGGCCAAGCGGCCCGCTATTACTTCGAGCACAACGCGTCGTGGGGGCCCGACGGCGCGAAAACCGTGGTCAAACGCATCCTTGACGAAACCGACAAACAGTCGGTGCTCGCCCGCCTTAAAGACGAGATCCGAAAACGGATCACCGGCAACCGCCACGCCTAACCCGCGTCGGGCATCACGGCGAGGCATCGCGATATACTTTCCAGCCTGATTGTCCCCAGCACCACCCTTTTCCTTCCCGTGACCGTTCCCTCTACCGTCCCCCAATCGCCGCGACCGGAGCGACCCGCGATGAACGTCCGTCCTGAATCCCCGTATGCGGCCCCGCCGCTCTCGCGGCGCCGCTTCGCGTCGACCGCGTTGTCTGGAGTCGCGTGGGCGGCAG
>JBJTOW010000749.1:0-4223 GCA_046074805.1 Planctomycetota bacterium
ACGCTCGACTTCTACGGTCGATTGTTCGACATGCCGTCGGATGTCCGGAAGCGGCGCGTCGATGAACTCATCAAGCAGGTGGGGTTGGAAAAGGCGAAACGCCGCCAATTGCGGGAGTATTCGAAAGGCATGACCCGCCGCGTGGGGCTTGCCCAGGCTCTTATCAACGACCCCGAACTGCTGCTGCTCGACGAACCCACGTCCGGCCTCGATCCATTGGGCACTCACGAGATGAAGGAGATGATCCTGCAACTCAAGGCCCAGGGCAAGACGATCGTAATGTGCAGCCACTTGCTGGCCGACGTGCAGGACGTTTGCGATCGTGTCGCCATCCTGCATCAAGGGGAATTGAAGGAACTGGGCCGCGTAGACGCCTTGCTGGCGGTCAAGGATGTCACTCAGATCCGCGCCAAGGGGTTCGCCAAGGGACTGTCGAGCGAAGCGGAGGCGGAGATTCGGGCGGTGATCGCCAAGCATGGCGGCAGCGTGGACGAGATCAGCAATCCGACCACAACGCTGGAAGAACTGTTCCTCACGACGGTCCAGGCGAGCGACGCGCGTCCTGGCCGCCGAGCCGCCGAAAAGAAGTAACGCAGGCGAAGGATTCCCATGCCGATAGAATTTGAAATCCTGACGTTCTCCGAGTGGTTCTTGCCGTCGGCGACGCGCGGCGGAGCGCTGCTGTACTTCCTCTCGACATTCGCCCTGCTGTCCGTGCTCGGCCTGCTGGCTTGGTACGTCGTCGCGGCCTACTTCCAAGGTCCGAGCGAGGCGTTCTATTCGGTGGCGAAAGTCGTCTACAAGGCGTTTTCGGACGACTTGCCCCGCTTTTCGCTCCGCCGCACCCTGGCCATGGCCCAGCTGACGGTGCTGGAGGCGATCCGTCGCAAGATTATCTGGGCGTTTGTGGTTTTTGTGCTGCTGTTGCTGTTCGCGAGCCTTTTTCTGGACGGAATCAGCGACAATCCGGCTCGCATCTATCTCAGCATCGTGCTCAATAGCACCTACTTCCTGATTCTGCTCCTGGCGGTGGTGCTGTCGGCATTCAGCTTGCCGAACGAAGTGAAGAACCGCACGATCTACTCGCTGGTGACCAAACCGATCCGCGCGGGCGAAATCGTGCTCGGCAAGATCTTCGGCTTCACGGTGATCGGCACCATCGTGCTGTTGGTGATGTGCGCGGTAAGTTACGGGTTTGTGGTCCGCGGGCTGAATCACCGCCATGTGGTCGAGGCGGAGAGCGTCGAGCGAACCGGGCAAGGCGATTCGCTGGCGGCCACCGGCAAAACCTCGTCGGATTCCCGCCACCACCACACGTTCACTTTGGGCCCCGACGGTTACGGCCGCACCGAGATCGCGATGGGCCACTGGCACGACGTGCAAGCGGTGCGCGAAGGCGACCAGGTGCGATACGATGTCGGCCCCCATGAAGGGTTGCTGGTCGCGCGGGTGCCAAAATACGGAAAGCTGCGGTTTCTCGATTCGCAGGGTCGACCGGGCAAAGGGATCAGCGTCGGACAGGAATGGGCCTACCGCAGTTATGTGGAAGGACGCACGCAGGCCGCCGCGATCTGGACCTTCGAAGGCGTGACGCCCGATTCGTTTCCTAAGGAGCGTTTTCCGGACGGTTTGCCCATTGAAATGAATCTCCGTGTCTTCCGCACGACAAAGGGGGATATCGTCTCGCCGATCGTCGGTGAAATCATCGTGGTGAATCCGAGCGATCGCGCGAAAATCCGCCGCAGCGAAACGCTGACGTTTCCCGCTCGGGAATTCGTGCGGTCGGAGCGGACCATCCCCTGGCAGCTCAAGGGCGTGGACGCTCAGGGGCAGGTGGTGGATGTCGATCTGCTGAAAGACTTGGTCGATCAAGGACGATTGGAGATCCACATCCGCTGCGGCCAAGCGGCTCAATACTTTGGCATGGCGCAGCCGGACCTGTTCCTGCAGGCGGGCGAAACTTCGTTCTTGGAGAATTTCGCCAAGGGCCACATCAGCATCTGGCTGCAAATGGTCATGGTGATCTCGCTGGGCGTCATGTTCAGCACTTTCCTCAGCGGCCCCGTGTCGCTATTGGCGATGTTCATCAGCTTTTCGTTCGGCTATTTCTCGAGCTTCGTCACCGAGTTGTTCCAGGGCGTGTTCAGGGGACGGATCCGGTGAAAACGGTGGTCCGGAACCTGTTCAATATCGACGAGGGGACGGGGTTGGAAGGTGGCGGCCCGCTGGAATCGATCTATCGCATATTCCGGCAATTGAATCTGAGCGCCGATCTGGAACTGGGGTTCGCGGAGAAGCCGATTCAGTACATCGATATGACGGGCATGCTTATCATGCGGCTCCTCTTGCAATTGTTCCCCGATTTCAGCCGGTTCGACAATTCGGACTTCGTCGAGTACGGCTTCGCGGTCGACCCGGATCTGATGCTGATCCAGACCGTGACGGCGTTGGCCTTCTCGGCGTCGGCGGCCCTCATTGGTTATTTCTTCCTTAAAACGCGGGAGCTGGCGGCATGAACCGGAACCGTTCCTTCCAGCGTAAGATCATTTACGGAGCGATCATCGCCCTGTTGGCGTTTCCACTGTTCTATTTGGGACAGCCGGCGACTCCGACCGAGCAGGGCGGTGTGCTTTCGCAGATGCGGCGGCGCCACAATTTGGCCCAAGCGACGCTCGGCGATATCGATCCGGCCAGCGAAACGATGAAGCTCGTGACGCTTGGCTTACGGCCGGTCGCCTGGATCGCGTTGATGGAGCGGCAAAACACTTATAAGAAAAAAGAGGATTGGGATAGCCTCGCGGTCACTCTCAACCAGCTCACGAAGCTCGACCCAAACATCGTCCAAGTGTGGGAATTCCAGGCCCACAATCTGTCGTACAACGTCTCCGTCGAATTCGATGATTATCGGCATCGTTATTTATGGGTGACGAAAGGGATCGACTTCCTGGTGCGTGGCACTCAGTACAACCGCAACGAGCCTAAGCTGGATCGGTACGTCGGTTGGTACATGGGCCATAAGATTGGCAAGTCGGACGAACAACGCCAGTTCCGTCGACTCTTCCGCACCGACAACGATTTCCACCTTGCTTTGTACCAACACGGCGGCGTGACCGTGGAACAGCCGGATGCGCAGGGACCAGATGGCCGTCCCGATAACTGGTTGGTGGGACGCCAGTGGTTCGTGAAGGCGCAAGAGGGAGTGAAGCAGGGCCGAACGCTCCGCGGGATGAGCCCGTTATTGTTCTACGCGGATGGCCCGATGGCGAGGATCAGCTACGCGACCGCGATCGAAGAGGAAGGCGTGCTCGACGAAAAAGCCCGCATTGCTTGGGAGAAAGCGGGGGTCGATTGGCGTCTGTACGGAGATCTGACGATTCCGCATTCCACCGGCCACACTCTAAGGCTCAACGATCTGGACGATTTGCTGAAGGACCAGACGGAACTGAACGCGAAGTTGGACGAGGCCGTCCCGGGCGCCCGCGAGGAGCTGCGGCAGATGAAGCGGGGGCTGCTGACCGACGAGCAGCGCAAGGCGATCGACACGCCGGTGGACGAGCGGACACCCGCGCAGAACATGGCCGTGTTTGAAACCCAGCAAAAGCTGTTCATTTCGCCGCTGGAGATCGCGGCGAAGGCGAGCGACGCCAATAAAACGCGGGCCCGCGACATCGCCGAGCGTTTGTATCAGTTAGAGGAAATCCAGTTGGCTCACACGCGAGCGTACCGGCAGCAGGTGAACTTCGACTACTGGGGGATGCGGTGCGAGTTGGAGCAGACGCCCGAGGCGGTCGATGCGCGGCGATTCCTCTTCGAAGCGAAGCAGTTCATGGACGCCGCTGATCCGGAGAGCGCGAAGAAGTCGTTTGAAAAGTCCTTTGACAACTGGGCGTTGTTGATGGGGCGTTTCCCGGCCATCGAGGACGACATTTCATTTACAGAGTTGGGCAAAGACATCGCGATGTACGGCCAAGTCCTTGGACAGCTTGACCAGAAACTGCCGGCCGACTTCAAATTGCGGCGGATGTACGAGCGGCATTTGGAGCGAAGCGGACTGCCCCGCGAGGTCTTCGGCCCGCCGAGCCGCAAGCCCGAAGAGAAACCCGCAGCGGATCCGCCAGCCGCCCAGAAACCGGCTAAAGAGAAACCGGCCGACGAGAAACCGGCTGAAGAGCGAAAGGGAGATAGCTAGACGCTGCGGTATTTGGAGTGCGGTGCCGCAGGCA
>JBJTOW010000750.1:0-2764 GCA_046074805.1 Planctomycetota bacterium
CAATGGTGCCGACAATCTCCTGGGTAGGATCAGCCGGCAGCAAAACGTCTTCTGGATTCTGCTCGGTGAAGACGTAGACCGGCGGCGCGTTGCTTACGATGCCCGTCGCACTCCGCAGTAACGTGCCGTCGCGAATCGAGATCCGCCCGCCACGGGCTTCGATTTCAATCCGTCCTTGCGTCGCCAGGATTCCCGTCAGTTCCACGTCATCCGTTTCGCTCAGACCGATGTCGCCCGTTGTGGTTTGAGCATTTACGGTGGCGACTTGGATCGCCACTGGCGGCGCTGGCAACCCCGTAAGTGGATTGACCAGAGGTCCAGCGACACTGCCCGTGTCATGAAAACCAATTCCACCGATTCCCGCGCCAGCCCGCAGCGAAGCGTGCGAGGCCACGATGTTCGGCTCCTCCGGCGACATGCCGTTCAAGATCCGGCCGCCAACTTCCACCGTCACGACGCCGGTCGCCGTGCCCGCCGCAAGCAACCCCAGCGTCGCCGATCCACCGTTTGCCACCGTTACCCGCACCGCGTCGTCCGCTTCGCTCGCCGTCCGCACGGTCGAGCCGGCTCCGTAAAAGGCATCTTCCCCAGCGGCCAAACCGCTTGCGCCCACTTCGATCCAAATCGTGGACTCGCCCGCGTCCAATCCGGCTGACGCGTCCAAGTAAACGCGGCGCGAGACGAGCAGAACCACGCCTCCCGCCGCAAAGACCGACGCCTCCAGCCCACTCACCGCGACCGTTTCCAGCGATAGCCGACCGCCGATTCCTTCACCCGCCGCCGCCTCGCCGCTCGTGCCGCGCAATTCCGTCGTCCCCACGCCACGGGCCTGCACAATGTCGCCCGTCGTCCGCAGCGTCTCGCGAAAAGTCACGTCGCGCGCGTCCTGTAACTCGATACGCCCCAGCGGCGACTCGGCCCCAACCGCGCCACCAATCTCCACGTCGCCGCCCGCTGAAAGAATCGTCAGCCACCACCCCGTTTCCGCATCGCCGCCTTCGTTGCCGCCTTCACCTCCTCCGCCGTCATCGCCTGCGTTGCCATCGCCCGCGTTGCCCTCGCCTTCGCCGCCGCCACCACCACTACCCGGCACTGCATCGTCGACGGGCCATGTTCCACTATCAATCGATTGGTGGAATTGGATGAAGCCATGTGGACTGGAAGTCACGTCGAGCGTCACATTGCCAGTCAGAATCACTCGGCCCTCAAGCTCGATGCCGCCCGTGAGCGTGACCATTTCGGCCGCTGTGTACACGGTGGCCGCGGCGCCGGTTTGCAAAAAGCCAGCCGCCGCCAACAGGTCGCCATCTTCGGCCAGCCGGATCAACCCCTCGGACCGCAACTCGATACGTCCCGGCGCACCATACGCTTTCGGGCCCTGGGTCGTGTCGAGCGGCCTTTCGATCGTGATCGACTCGACCGCTGTCAGTGTCACGTCGCCCACCACCATGACAGGTCGATCTATTAAACGAATCGAACTTGTGGAAAGTTGAAGCGACCCGCCGATGCCGTTTCCACCCGTGCCCCGCAAGGTCGTCGCGCCACTGCCGCTCGTTTGAGTTAAATCGCCTGTGAGCCAGACCTCGCCCGCGAATTCGACATCCCGAGCGCTGTTGATTTCCAGCCGATACAGCGGGTTCCATTCGCCCACCACATCCGCGAAGTAGATATCGCCAGCGCCCGCGTTCAGGGTGAATTGGAAAGCCCCTGGCTCAGCACTTTCCAGAATGTCGGCGAACCGAATGTCACCGCCCGCAACAGAGCCGCTCCCGTCATCCGCTCCACGTGTGTCGATCAACAGATCGCCGCTCAGGCGTGTCCATCCAATGAACTCAACAGCCCCGCCCGACGTGACGATCGCCCCCGCAAGGTCGATCGACTCGGCGGAGACATCGAAATCGCCTGAAGACGACAAGCTCCCGAGCGACACGTTCCCAGAAAACACGACCACGTCTTCGCCATCGTCGCCGATCACCGACAGCGACGCCCGATAGTTCGCGTCAAGCGATCCGATCGTGACCCGATCGTCTCCATCCGCACCGTGGATCGTCAGCGAATCGTCCGGGTGCGCGAACTCGATCCGCGTCCACTGATCTACCACGAGCAGATTGCGTTCGAGCTGATCGCCGCCGGTGAGCGTCGCGTTGTCATCGGTCGTGCCGAACTGAAATTCGCGGCTGAGCGACGCCAAACCATCATCGATCGATTCCACTTGCTCGTAGAAAATCGTCGGCAGGCTGTCGATCCTGACCACGCCGGCGTTCATGCCCGCGGCCTGATGGGAAACAAGGTCAAAAGGCCCACCTCCCGTCAGTCGCAGGCGATCGAGCGAAGTCGGAACGAGCGATCCAGCAGTGGTTGGCTCCAAAGTGTCTTCGCCAACATGGGTCGTGGTGATATCCGCCCCACCATCGAATTCGACGGCATGCCCGAACGTCGACGTGGAAAAGTCGAGCGTTAACTGATCGTTCCCGCCCTCGGTCCGCACGACGATACGTCACGCCACCGAGGCGCCGGCGCCGCCGGAGGAGCCGCCGCAGGTGATGGCGGCGTCCCAGGGGTTCAGCGTCTGCCCGTGCAGCGGGTTGTCGGTGAAGCCGCGCATGGAGAATTCGGGCGTGTTGGTGAGGCCGAGGATGATGGCGCCGGCGCGGCGGAGATTGGCGGTGACGGGGGAATCACCGGGGGCGATGTTGCCCTTGAAGGCCGGCACGCCGTTGGAGTTGGCCTGGCCTTCCACGTCGATGTTGATCTTGATGTTGAC
>JBJTOW010000751.1:0-13369 GCA_046074805.1 Planctomycetota bacterium
TGTAGATATGGATTCGACGGAAACGCACCGTTCAAATATAATACCGGCTTCTCCCACTTACACTGGTGGCGTTTCTTCCGCTGTTGTCGTGTATGAGAAAACGGTAGGTTATATGTTGAACCTTTCGCCCCCCAGAAGTGCGTTAGCGTCGTCCAGCGGGACTCGTTGGGAACAACGTCGGCGAAAACGGCGGCGACAACGACGACGGGCCCGCCAACGTTAGCGGTGGCGACCTTGACGACGGTGCTAGCGACGTGGCCGTCGCGGAAGCGGCGCGAGACGACGAGCGGTCGCTCGAATCGCTGGCTAGCTGGGATGAGCGGATCGCGGCGGCTCCGGATGACGCTGAACTCTATCGGGGCCGTGCTGATTTCCAGCGGGAGGCTGAACAGTTCGAGCAAGCCGTGGCGGACTACTCGCAGGTCTTGGAACGGCTGCCGGGCGATCGTGAGGCGTTGCTCGCGCGCGGTTCGCTTCTCTGCTTGATGGGGGAAACGCAGCGTGGGTTGGCCGACTTCAACACGGTGTTGGAGGGTTCGCCGGACCATGTTCCGACGCTGCATAATCGGGGCGTCTTGCTGGTCGACTTGGAGGCTTATGACGCGGCGATCGCCGATTTCAGCCTCGCGATCGAACATGATCCCTGGAACGCTCGACTGTGGATCGCTCGGGGACGCGCGTACGCGTTGCGGCGGAGTTTCGCCCAAGCTTCGCGCGATTTTTCCTCGGCCATACGGCTCGATCCGCACGACGATGAGCCGTATGGTTTGCGAGCCGCCTGTGCGCGGCATGTTGGCGAATTCCCCGAATCGTCCCGAAGCGCCATTGAAGACTACAGCCGGGCATTGTCGATCGCGCCGGGCAGGGCGATCTATTATTTGCATCGTGCCGAGCATTATTGGTCGTGCGACGAACATGATTCAGCGCTGTTGGATTGCGATATGGCGCTGTCGCTGGACCCGAGCATGGATGCCGCGTTGGGTATGCGTGGAGCGGTCGCCGCCGCGTTGGGACGGCATGACCAAGCTATCGAGGATTGCGGAAAGGCGATTGCGGCGGGAATTGTCGCGGCCAGCGTTCACTTGACGCGGGCCGAGTCGCTTGTGGAATTGGAGCGATTCGAGGAAGCGCTGGACGACGCGGATAGGGCGGTGGAACTTTCACCGGAAATGCCCGGAGCTTGGAAGGCCCGCGGGTTGATCCGCATGCGTCTCGGCCAAGCCGACGCGGCTCTGGAGGACCTGACCGAAGCGGTAGGGCTCGCGCCGGACGAGCCTTCGCTCTTGTGCCATCGCGCCGCGATCTTGCGGCATCGGCAAAAGCCCGCCAGCGCCATTGAAGACTGCTCAAAGGCGCTCGAGCTTGCCGAGGACTTCTTTCCCGCTCTCGTGATCCGTGCGGGTTGCTGGGAGGATCTGGAGGATGTTGAGCGGGCGGCGGCGGATTACGATCGCCTCGTCGCCATGTCGGCGGATGACGCCGCTGTTTGGGTGGAGCGGGCTAATTTTCGTCTTCGGGTCGACGACTACGAGCGAGCGGAACGCGATTTCGACGCCGCGTTGGAACGCGACGAAGACAATGTCGGGGCACGCTTTCATCGCGGGCAAATCCGCGCCGCCCGCGGCGACCTCGACGGCGCCATCGAGGACCTTTCGGCCGCCATTCGGCTCGATCCGGAGTTCGCTCCCGCCTTTGCCCGCCGCGCCAACGTCTGGTTGTTGAAACGCGAATTGGAAAAGGCCGACGCGGACTACTGCGAAGCCGAGCGGTTGGCCCCGGAAATGGCGAGCCAACTGCGGCTCATGCGGTTGGTCGACGAATCCAATATGAATCGCCAGGATGGAAAACTGGACGTGGCGGCCGCACAGGCGCGGGAAGCCTTGGAGATCGACGACGAACATCCGCCCGCCCTCCATTCACTCGCCACCGCTCTGATGGCGGCAGAGGATTACGTCGAGGCGTTGGCGGCGTGCGATCAACTGCGTGAGCATGTCGAGTCCGTGCCAGGCGTCGACCTGATGCGCGGGCAGATTCTGGTGGAACTGGGCGAGTACGAATCGGCAGGGGAGCACTTCGAGCGGTCATTGACAGCGCTTTCGGACCAGTCGCCGCCGACTTCCCGTGGCGCGGCGCTTGCCGGCCGAGCCTACATTCGGGCCGGTCTGGGAGACCCTGTCCGCGCGGCCGCCGATTTTGCGGAAGCCACTCGGCTGGCCCCGGAAAACGCGTGGATCCACTATTTGCAGGGCCGTGTTTACCATCAGCGCGGCGAGCCAGATGCCGCTTCGCTCTGCTTCCGGCTGGCGCTACGCGTAGACCGACCGGAATTATCGCCGCGGCAGCGTGAACGAGTGGAAGCTTATTTGCGTCGCGGTCGATCGGCCGAATGACGCCGATCGGCGACCGCAAAGATCTTAGTAATACACCGGAGAGGTGGAATCGTGATCAATTGCGCATGTGGGGCCTGTGGGAAGTCGTTGCAGGTGGCTGATGATTGGGCGGGGCGACGCGTCCGATGTCCAGCTTGCGGCGCGGCGTTCGCGGTTCCCGCCCCCGTGCTGGACGCGTCGTTGGTGGAAGCGGTGGGTGTTGACGGACGCCCTTTCACGCCACCCGCGACGCCCGCGACGCCCGCGCGTACCCGTAGTCGCGCCGACGTCATCGATTACGAAATTTTCGGCGAAGAAATGCAGTATTGCGAGATCACTCTCGACCCTGGCGAGATGGTGATCGCGGAAGCGGGCGGCATGATGTTCATGACCGCCGGCATCAAAATGGAAACGGTATTCGGCGATCCCGGGCAGCAAGGCCAAAGCTTCTGGAACAAATTGGCCTCGTCGGGAAAACGGATGCTGACGGGCGAGTCTTTGTTTCTGACCACTTTCACAAATGTCGCGCCGGGACGCGAGAAAGTAGCCTTCGCCGCGCCGTACCCTGGGAAAATCCTGCCGTTCCACTTGGATGAATTGGGTGGCGAGATCATTTGCCAAAAAGACTCGTTCCTCTGCGGCGCTCGCGGCGTATCCGTGCAAGTCGCCTTCCAGAAGAAGATTGGGGCCGGATTTTTCGGCGGCGAGGGATTCATCATGCAGCGTCTGACGGGCGACGGCATCGTAATGGTCCACGCGGGTGGAACCTTGATGCATCGCCAGCTAGCGCCCGGTGAAACCTTGAGGCTCGACACCGGTTGCCTCGTCGCCTTATCCCCAAGCGTAAGCTACGACATTCAATTTGTGGGCGGCGTCAAGAACACGCTATTCGGCGGCGAAGGCCTGTTCTTGGCGACCGTGACCGGCCCCGGACCGATCTGGCTGCAGTCCCTGCCATTTTCGCGATTGGCCGGCCGAGTGCTGGCGAACGCCGTCCCAGGAAGAGGTAAAGACGAGGGATCCCTATTGGGCGGAATCGGCGGCCTGTTTATGGGCGATTCCTAACCGACGCATCCAGTTTTTCCAGCTTGGCCGAGTGGCGTGACAACTCAAGTTCTTGACTTGATGAACCACTGGGCTGACCGGTTCGTTTGTTCAGCGAATTGCTTCCGGCTTCGCCACATTGGGAGGCGCAACCAATTGAGAGATTTTGATGGCTTCTAGTTGGTGCCGGGCCGAGGTCGTGATGCTCCGCAGCGCATCGTGAACGTCTCGATTTGCCTCGCGTGGAATACCCTCGATCTGGTCGGCCCCTGAATCCATCGGCCCTTCGATCGCCTCGATGACATCCAACAGCGATACTTCGTCGGGACTGCGGCTCAATGAGTACCCGCCTTCCACCCCGCGGGTCGATCGCAAGATCCCATGAGTCACAAGGTTACGAAGAATTTGGAGCAAAAAGCGTTCTGGCATGTCGCCAGAAGCGGCGAGCTGGCTACAAGGGACGGGCTGCGACCGTTCGCTCCTGGCCAGCTCCATCGTAGCCCGTACTGCGTACGAAACGGTTCGCGACAATCGCATACTTCACCTTGCCGAGGGGGGGGGAGTGGCTATAGGCGACACGCTGGAATCCCATCCAGTGGGGTAGTGAGTTACTTAAACCCCTACATGGCCTACAACCACTTCGCCAAGAGTCTAACGATTTTAATGGATCTGTCAATTAAGGATGATGATTTTGGCAAACAGCAACATTTCCTGTCGCGTTTTCCCAACACCCCGTTCACTCTTCGGACCCTGCCACCACCTCTCGTGACTCTATCTCGTGACTCCGCGAAGCATGCCACGCTAGTAGAAACGAACCAACTACCAATAGGCAGTCCGCGATATTGAAATTTGGCCAAGTCCAGCCGCGAAATCGGAAGAGAATCCAGTCCCGCACCGCATGGATGGGTTCGCCCGTCGCATTCACGTCGCCCCATAACCCTAGACGGTCATAGAGGTTACCGCAAATGCCACCGAGGATGCCGCCGAGCGCGATGACCAGTAGCCAATCGCGAACCGCTCCACCGCGTAGAAGCCAGACAACGATTCCAAGGCCCGCGACGACGGAAACACCGGCAAATACCGAAGAATATCCCTGGCCCATCCCCCAAAGGGCTCCGTGGTTCCAGGCATGCTGGACCCCACAGAAATCCTCGATCAGCCACCATTCTCCGTAGCGTCCGGGCCCAGTGGGCCACTGGAAAATCCAATATTTAGTGATCCAATCGGCCGCTAGACCCAGGGCCGCGATGGCGGTAAAGACGGCGACTCGTTTCCGCACGTTGACAGTTGGGCTGGAATTTGTCCGGTCTAGTGGGACTTGCTTGCAGGGCGGGGGAGGGTGATCGAGTGAATCGGCCGCCGAAGCCACTGCCGTACCTTCCTTATCCCGTGCCGCGTTCACAACACCCTCCGTGAATACGCCCCGACCCCGATAACCGCTCTACATCCGCCCCTGGCTCTGCACACGCTGGGCGCATTTGACGCAGTGGGCCGTGTAGGGAAGAGCCTGCAACCGAGCTTTGGGAATCTTTCCCCGGCACTCGGTGCAGATACCGTACGTGGAATCCTCGATTCGCTCCAGAGCGGCTTCGATTTGCCCGAGTGTTTCTTCCTCGCTCTCCATCAAGCTGAGCGTGAACTCTTGTTCAAAATTGTCGGTGCCCACATCGGCCATGTGAATCGGCATGCTCGATAGGTCGCCGCTCGCCTCGCTACGCGTTTTGTTCAGGGCCGCGTCCGCCATGGCGTTCACGTCGCCCCGCAACCGGCCTCGCAAAGCCAGCAACAGTTGCTTGTACACCTTCGATTCGCTCTTGTTCATGGTGCCCTCTTCAGTGGAGCCAATCACGCCATCGGTCGCGTCGGGCTAAACCCAACTCCGTACTGTACGCAGGTTCCCCTGAAGAGTCAAACTGGAGGCTTTCCGGGCTTTGCGTTTTCCACTAACCGTGTCAAGGGTGGGAGACGAACGGGAAAACGGCTATCATGCGGCCGTCTCGCAGCAGCGTTTCCGTCCGAGGTCCCATTCGGAGTCGAATCGACCATGCGTGGATGCTTCCGCCTCGCCGCTCTCGCGTTTGTCTTGACCTGCCCGCCGTTGTCCGATTCAGTCCTGCCAATCGCCAACTCCCAACAACCAGGCGCACAACCAGGCGCCGTGGACTCCGTGGACAGGGATTACGCCGGTGAGTTGCCACGAATCGCTCCGCGCGAACCCGCCGAGGCCTTAAAGTCATTCCGTGTCGCGAGCGGCTTCGAAATGCAGATCGTCGCCGCGGAACCGCTCGTGACTGATCCGATCGCCATGGCGTTCGACGAGGACAGTCGGCTGTATGTCGTCGAAATGCGGGACTATTCCGAAGACGACAAAGCGTTCCTGGGGCGGATACGCCGGTTGGAGGACACGGATGGCGATGGCCGCATGGACAAAAGCATTGTCTTCGCGGAAGGGCTATCTTGGCCAACGGCGGTCACTTGCTATGACGGCGGCGTGCTCGTTGGAGCCCCGCCGGAAATCTACTATCTCAAAGACACGGACGGGGACGGTCGGGCCGACCTCAAACAACATCTTTTCACCGGCTTCGCTCGTAGCAATGTCCAAGGCTTGTTGAACTCGTTCCAGTGGGGCATCGATAACCGGATTCACGGCGCTACCAGTAGCAGTGGAGCCGCCGTACTGCCCGGTCCCGACCATCCGTCGGTGAAAGCCTCCCGGGACGCCGCGCCCACCCCGATCGCTTTGCGGGGCCGCGATTTCACCATCGATCCGCGCGGTTGGCGGCTTGAGCCGGCTAGCGGTGGCGCTCAACACGGCATGTCGCTCGACGACTGGGGCGTCGGCTACGTCTGTTCGAACAGCGACCACCTGCAACAGGTGATGTTCGAGGACCGCTACGTGGCCCGCAATCCGTATCTTGCGGCCCCGTCGTCGCGGTTGAGCATCGCGGTCGATGGTCCGCAGGCCGACGTATTTCGCACCAGTCCGATCGAGCCCTGGCGAATCGTTCGCACTCGCCTGCGGAGCAAAGGCGTCATTCCGGGAATCGTGGAGGGCGGAGGAAGAGCGTCCGGGTATTTCACCAGCGCGACGGGCGTCACGATCTATCGTGGCGACGCATGGCCCGAAGCGCTGCGAGGCGTCGCGGTTGTCGGGGACGTCGGCGGCAATCTGATCCATCGCAAACGGATCGAACCAAACGGGATCCCGAACACGGGGAAACGGATCGACGAGAAGAGCGAATTCGTTTCGTCGGAAGACATTTGGTTCCGGCCCGTGCAATTCGCCAACGCGCCCGACGGCACGCTCTATGTCGCCGACATGTATCGCGAAGTGATCGAACATCCGGCCAGCTTGCACCCGGTTATCAAAAAACACTTGGATCTAACCAGCGGCCGGGATCGCGGGCGAATCTATCGTCTCGCGCCAACCGGCTTCCGACCGTCCGCGCCGTCCAAGCTCAGCCAATCATCCACAGGGGAACTCGTCGGTTTGTTGGAACATACCAACGGTTGGACCCGCGACACGGCGTCGCGATTGCTTTATCAACGCCAGGATCGAGCGGCGGCGAAACCACTGGAGACGCTTGCCCGCGAGTCGAAACGGCCGCTGGGCCGCCTCCACGCCCTGTACGCGTTGGATGGCCTCGGCCTGTTGTCGGTCGACACGCTGCGTTCCGCCGTGCGCGACGCGGACCCGGGCGTGCGGCGGCACGCGGCGCGGCTCAGTGAATCCCGATTGGCCGATGCGCCGGAACTTCGCGAGTCCGTATTCGCGATGGCCGACGACGCTGATCCGCGTGTCCGCTACCAAGTGGCGTTCACGGCTGGCGAGTCATCTGGTCCACGACGCACCGAAGTGCTCGCGAAACTCGTGAAGACCGATCCCGCGAACAACTGGATGCGGGTGGCGATCCGCAGTTCGCTCGCTGAAGGGTCGGGCCGAGTGCTGGCCGCCTTAGCCGGGGACGCGACATTTCGCCAATCGCCTGCGGGCCGCGAATGGCTTAGGTCGCTGGCGGAACAAATCGGCAAACAGCAGCGGTCGGACGACGTCGCCGAATTGATCGGGGCGTTGCGGGGCATTCCCGCTACCGAGACTGCGACGCTGCAGTCCGTGCTTCAAGGTTTGGCGGCCAAGCCGGGATCGCCCTTGTCGGAGAAAGTCGCGGCGGCGACGGGTGGTCGGGCCGACGAACTGACGCGGCAATTGGTCGCCAGCGCCTTAAAGACAGCGATCGACGCCAAGTCGGGGACGGCCGACCGTTTAGCGGCTGTGCAGCAATTGCGGCTCGGTGAATTCCCCACGCTCGAACCGACGCTCGCCCAGTTGCTTGAACCAACCCAACCCGCCGAAGTGCAAACCGCGGCGCTTGATGTTCTCGCCGCCTTTCGCGACCCCCGGGTCGCCGATCTGCTTGTGCGAACATGGCAAACGCTCAGCCCGCGGGTGCGATCGCAGGCGGCCGACGTTCTGTTTTCGCGACCCGATTGGATTCTGTCGCTGCTCAAGGCCGTGGCGGCGAACAACGTGGCGGTTGGCGATGTCGATCCAGGACGCTGGCGACTGCTGGCCGATCATGCGGACCCCGCTGTTCGCCAACAGGCGGGGGCCGTGCTTTCGCAACTGAAAGTGGGTCGACGCGGCGAGGTGGTCGACGCTTACCGCGAGTCGCTCAAACTAGCGGGGGACGCCGCGCGAGGCAAAGAGCATTTCAAGAAAGTGTGCGCGGCTTGCCATCAACTCCAGGGCGTTGGTTACGCGACCGGTCCGAACCTGGCCGCCATGAAAGCCCGAGGTCCGGAAGCGATCCTGCTTAACGTGCTTGATCCGAACCGGGAAGTGAACCCGCAGTACTTGAATTACAACGTCGTCACGGGCGATGGCCGCACGCTCAGCGGAATGATCGCGGCGGAAACCGCGACGAGCGTCACGCTTCGCCGCGCCGAGAACGCGGCGGATACCGTGCTGCGGATCGACATCGAACTGCTCAAAAGCACCGGCATGTCGCTGATGCCGGAAGGACTGGAAAAGCAGATCGACAAACAGGCGATGGCCGATCTACTGGCCTATTTGCGGGAAGTGGAGTAGCACATGCGAATTGCGATCGTCGGCACCGGTTACGTGGGACTCGTCACCGGCACCTGTCTGGCCGACAACGGCAATGACGTCGTCTGCGTCGATTCCAACCAGGCGAAGATCGAGATGCTGCTGCAAGGCCGCGTGCCGATCTACGAACCGGGGTTGGCGGAACTGATCGCCCGCAACGTGGCCGCTGGCCGTTTGCATTTCACCACGACACTCGCGGACTCGGTCGTCGAGGCGCAGTTGGTCTTTATCGCCGTGGGAACACCGCCCGCCGCCGACGGAAGCGCTGATCTGTCTTTCGTCTGGCAAGTGGTGGACAGCTTGGCGCCGCATTTGGCGGCGGACGCGATCGTGGTGCTCAAGAGCACCGTGCCGGTGGGCACGAATGCGGCGGTTTACGCGCGGCTCAAGGAACTGACCGGCCGCGATTGCGACGTTGCCAGCAATCCCGAGTTCCTCAAGGAAGGAGCGGCGATCAACGACTTCATGTATCCCGATCGGGTCGTTGTGGGCGTACGGCGACCGGCCGTCGGCGAAACGCTCCGCACGCTCTATTCCCCTTTGCTGCGGACAGGCCGACCGTTTCTGGCGTTGGGGCCGGAAAGCGCTGAACTGACCAAATATGTCGCCAACGCGATGTTGGCGACCAAGATCAGCTTCATCAACGAAATGGCGAATATCTGCGAGCGGGTCGGGGCCGACATCAACGAGGTTCGTCACGGCATCGGACACGACCATCGCATCGGTTTCGCGTTCCTGTTCCCCGGCGTTGGCTACGGCGGCAGTTGCTTCCCCAAAGATGTGCGGGCACTCGCCCAAAAGGCGATCCAGGTCGGCGTGACTCCCCGTATTCTCGACGCTGTCGAGGAAGTGAATGATCGCCAGAAACACGTGCTATTGGAGAAAATGCGGACCCAGTTCCCGGCCGGAGTCGCTGGGCTCACGATCGCGATTTGGGGCTTGGCGTTCAAACCTCGGACGGATGACATCCGGGATGCGCCATCGCTGACGCTCATCACCGAATTGCTTGCCGCCGGCGCCCGCCTCCAAGTCCACGACCCAGAGGCGGCGGAACGGGTCCGCGAGCAATTTGGCAATCAACTGGTCTACGCCAACTCGCCACTGGAAGCGCTGGAAGGAGCCGATGCGTTGGCGATCAATACGGAATGGAGCGAGTTCCGCAGCGTCGACCTGCACGAGATGCGACGCCGCATGAAGTCGCCGGTGATCTTCGACGGTCGGAATCTCTACGAGCCGGCAATCGCCCGCGACGCCGGTTTCGCATACCACTCGATCGGCCGAGTCGCCGTCCGATAGACAACGCTGACACAGGGCGGACCGTCAGGCTGTCGCGCGTCCCAGAGTCGTCGGTCTCACCAGCTCGACGTGATGGAATGCTGTCGTCGACGACACAAAAGCGAATGGCCGAGTGAATCCGAACCGAATCGCCAGCGACTCGATCCTTACGCGACGCGACAAACGTAGCACTTCAGATAGTCGGTTTCCGGGCAACTGAACCGCACCGGATGATCGGGCGAAGGGCCACGGCCTTCCAAAAGTTGCAAGTCGCGGCCCGCTTTTTGCGCGGCCCCGGCGAGCATTTGCCGAAAGTCCTCGCGGGTAACCCGACCCGAGCAGCTGCAAGTCACCAAAATGCCTTCGGGTTCCAGAAGGTCCAGGGCGAGGCGGTTGAGCCGGAAATACGCTCGCAATGCCTGATCGACTCCGTGGCGGCTGCCAGCGAAACGCGGCGGATCAAGCACAATGCCGCCGAACCGCCGGCCGGACGCCCGGAGCGACTCCAGCGTTTCAAAACATTCGCCCGTTTGGAATTCGGCGTTCGCGATTCCGTTCGCGGCCGCGTTCACTCGCGCTTGCTCCACCGCCTTATCGCTCTCGTCCACCCCGAGAACATGGCGAGCATTGCCGATTCGAGCGGCTGCAAGGCTGAAGCCGCCCGCATAACAACACATATCCAAAACATCGCGACCACGGAAATAATGGGCCGCCACTCGGCGATTCTCCCGTTGGTCCAGATAGAGTCCGGTCTTTTGGCCACCGAGCAGGTCGACGGCGAACGACAAACCGTTCTCCTGGATCGACAGCGGTCCCGCCGGCGGTTCGCCCCAAGCCAGCCCATCGCGCTGTGCCATGCCTTCCGCCGCCGCGATCTTGGCGTCCGTCCGCACAAAAATACCGCGGGGTTGAGTGATTTCGGCCAGGATGGGAAGAATCTCGTCCAGCCGTGAATCGACAGCCAACGCGGTGATTTGGGCAACGAGCCACGGGCCGTAGCGGTCGACGATCAATCCGCTGAGGCCATCCGATTCGGAGAACACGAGCCGCGCCGCGCCTGCCGGATCGTCGTAGCCTAGTTCCCGGCGTAGACGCACCGCTCGTTCAATTCCCCGCCGCCAGAAAGCCGCATCGAGCGGCTCGGATTGATCCCAGGTGTAAAGCCGCACGCGGATGTGGCTCTTTGGATTGTAGATGCCCCGCGCCACAAACCGCCCATTAGCGCCTTCGACATCCACCACTGCGCCGCTGGCAATCGACGTCGCGGGCTCTTCGAGCGACTTCGCGAGCACCCAAGGGTGGCGGGCGACAAAGGCTAGATGTTTATGAGGGCGAAGACGCAACATGAGAGACTCGATCCTATCGGAAAATCGTGCGAGTCGCGGGTCGCGAAGCGACGAACCCGCGAAGGTTGGGCATATTAGCCGCCGACGACGATGCGCGATAGGGAAGGGCCCGCGAGTTGACTTGAAGTGTCCGGGCGCTAGGGTAAAGGACGGAGTGGCGCGAAGACCGGACCGAGGGGGCAAGGTTTGGTTCCATCCACTCGCTCGTCGCTATGTTTTCCCGTGGCGGGCTTGCCGCCATGGTGTCTCGTTTTGTCGGAGCCCCATCATGTCCCAACGTTCGCGATCGCACCGTCGGCGCCCACGCCCAACCGGCAGGTCGGCCGACAAGCGACTGTCGTCCCCGAACTCGGCCACTTCCTCTGTCCTGGCGCCGCCTCATGGTGGAATGCCGGCGCGGCTTTCAACTCGATTCGTCCGCCTTGTCGCCTTCAGCCAACAGGCGAGTCGCGCCGCCATGGGACGCTTTTTCGGATCTGCTTCGACGCAGGCCGCCAACGACGGCGCGACTCAACTGTACGCCGCAGCCCAGAACCGTCTGGCGGCCAGCGTCGCCACCAGCAAGACTTGGCTGGAAAGGCTACTGCGGCGAGCTGCGGCGAGTGGCCATTACGCCGCGCATCTCCTGTTTCCACCGACGTGCCTGTCGTGCGACATGCCGTGGATCGCCACGGATTGCGACGAGCTCGCTGAACCTGCGGCGGGCCGATTGGTTTGCGCTGACTGCCGAGCGTCGTTTGGCTATCGAGTTGACCGGATTTGCGACCGCTGCGCAGCGCCGCTGCCGCGATTCGCCGATCCACGCAACTGCCCCGAATGCCAAAGGCGAAAGCTGCCGTTTCGGGCGGCCATCGCCCTGGGTGAATACCGGGGAGTGCTGCGCCATGCCGTGCTTCGCACGAAACGCGCCGCCTACGAGTCTTTGACGTTGCAGCTAGGCGAAGTGATCGCTGATCGACTCGAGCAACTGGGATGGCGGGACCAATGCGACGCGGTGATTCCTCTACCGTCGCATTGGTGGCGGCGTTGGACGCGCGGCACCAGCGGCCCGGAATTGATCGCCGAACGTATCGCCGCGCGGCTTCGGCTTCCCGCCCAGACCCGCTGGCTCGCCTGCCAACGCCGCACTCGAAAGCAAGGAATGCTATTGCCAGCCGAACGGGCGGAAAATGTCCGTGGCGCGTTCGCGGTAAGACAACCCGATGCGGTCCGCGGCCAACGTATCCTGCTCGTCGATGATGTGATGACAACCGGCGCGACGCTCAAAGAGGCGGCGACCGCGCTACTCCGGGCCCGCGCCTCCACGGTGCACATCGCCGTTCTAGCGCGAGGCACGGGCGATTGAGTTAACCATGGAGGCGCCGCGCGGTGGAAGCCCGCACTCCCGCAGCGGTCGGGAAGTCAGCAGCGGAAGTCGGACCACGCGAACTCTCGCCCACTGATGGCCGACGTACGATCGCCACAAACCTGTTTCCGTCCCGGTCATCGATAAACTCGATCTCGGGGTACTCCTTGATCGCTCGCACGATTCCGTTTCCCAACCCCCGATAGGGCAACACTTTCGTGGCGTACGATGCGAGAATCGGGTTACGCATGTTTGAATTGCCACTGCGGATGTTGGCAACGGTCAGGTTGTTGGGGAGATGGCCGGGGCTGATGATCTCGATGCGATCGTCAAAGATAAAAATGCGAATTGGCGCAGAGACGAAGAAGTCGCGGTGAATGATCGCGTTCGCGAGCAACTCCTCAAACACGATGCGCGGGATTTCCAAGATGCCTTCGGAATTGACGCCTTGGTCCCGCTGTTGACGGCGGAGGTTACGCAGAACAAACGACATGGCTTGTTCGAACTGGGAGTCGATTCGCCCGTAGATGTCAGCGCTGTCGGCATATCGCGAGGCGTGAATGTCCGTCCCTGGGTAGCACACAGCTTTGATATGGAAGGCGGGAACCAGTGGAGTCGGATCGGTTGCAAAGAGCAAAGCGCCTGAAACGGTGAGCAATCCGGTATTCAGCAGCCGCATGTTCGTGAGGACTTGGGCAAGAGAGATACCTTGCTCTTCCAAGTCCATCCCAAAACGCTTCGTGAAGAACTGCCGAAAATACTCGACATCGATGTCCGACGTGGAGGTGCCTGGGACCGGGACGTCGTCACCGTGGACAAGCTGAGCGGTCTGGAACATCCGCCGCATCTCGTCTCGCGCGGTCACACGACGTTTGTCACTTCC
>JBJTOW010000752.1:0-6743 GCA_046074805.1 Planctomycetota bacterium
GCCTCGACGAGCCGCCGCGCTAGCAACGCCTGCTGACACCATAGATGCGTCCCATATCGCTCGCGGACCGCCACGGGTTCGCGAGTCAAATCAAACGCGTTCCGCGCCGCATCGCCCACCACCATATCGATCGCCTGCCGGCTGAAGGCGTCCATCGCGTCCATCGAACCAGCTTGGTCAAGGCCGCGGCGAAGCTTGTCGAACCGCGTGAGCAACTGGCGGCGTTCAAATACCCGATCGCTCGACAGATCCGTCGGCAGGTTGAACAAATTGCCGCCCGCGACCTTGCCCGTGTCCGTTCCCACCAAGTCATAGACCGGCAGCCGAGCGGCCTGATCGGCCAGGAACGGATCGTAGCGTCGGCCGAGCATCCCCGCATACGCGACATGCGACCGCGACCGCATAAACGCGACGTAGGGCGGCATCGCCGTGTTGTTCGCGCCGTGGTGCTTTGCGACGATCGACGCGATCGCCGGATAGCTGTCGCCCTTCGGATTCGTCCGGGGCTCCGCTTCCATGTTCGCCGTCTGGAAAACTTTGTTCGGTTCGTGATTGCTGTTCCGGGCGTCGACGCCGCGAAGAATCGTGAACTTGTCGAGCATCGCGGCCTGCTTCGGCAGATACTCGCAGACCTGCACGCCGGGCAGTCGCGTCGGAATCACGCCGAACGGTCCGCGGTTCTCGTAGGGGCGGTCCGGCTTGGGATCCCAAGTATCAATGTGGCTCGGCCCGCCCGCCATCCACAACAAAATCACCGATTTTCCCGTGGCCGCTGGCTGTCCTTGGGCCGCCGCATGCGCCTGCTGGCGAAGCAATTGCGGGACCGATAATCCAGCAATTCCCGCCAAACTCGCCTTCACCATTCCCCGGCGGTCGACGACCGCGATTCCCTCTCGCGTGCGCGCGTTCCAGTGCGAAAAAGCATGCGACATGCCGCTACCTCGTCCCTAAAAAGATCGACATCGCCTCTCGGAACCGCCTCCAAGCTTTCCAAGGTATCGACCGGCAGCGGCCGCTTCAATCCAATTTGCGGCTGCTAGAATCCGGCCCTGGGTGGCGGAGCGGCGGGCAGACCGCCAAAATCCCAGCCGCTCGCGAAGTCCCTTCCGACAAGTTCCGATCACCATCGGAGGCCCGAAACGTGGCTCATTGGCTGTGTTCTTTCGCATCGCTTCAGCGCCGGTGCTCGCCAACGCGATCGCCCTCCCGCCAAGTTTCAAGAGTAGCGCTCTCCACCGCGCTCCTGGCGGTTCTTCTGCCGCTTGCCGCCCGAATGCCCGCGCAAGAGTCGCGACAGGCGGCCACTGCGAAACCAGCCGCCCAGGGCGGAAAGGCAGCCGCGTCGACTTCCAACGTTCCAGCCGCCGTCGCCAAATCGCCGCTGCGGCCGGAGGACGTCTATCGATTCGACTCGCCAACACAGCCCGCGTTGTCGCCGAGCGGATCGCAGGCCGCCTACATCCGCCAATGGATCGATCCAGCGTCATTGCTCGAACGCCATTCGCTCTGGACCGCGTCGCTGGCTAACGATGGCAGCCGGAGCGTGGTGGCGGCGGAACCGGGCGAACCGGACGCTCGGCTTCCCGTCTATTCGCCGGACGGACGTTGGATCGCGATCCGGTCGACGCGCTCCCAACCAAATGGCTGGAAGCCGACCCCGGCCGCTCCACCCGAATCGGAACCGGCGACCGACATTTGGCTTTTGCCGACCCAAGGCGGCCCCGCAGTGCCGCTCGCCGGCCCCGACAAACCGTACGGCCGCGTTTTCACCGATCCGTTTTACAGCCGAGTCGCCTTTTCTCCTGACAGCCAAAGCCTCGTCTTCGTCGCCGATGACGGGCTCGAACCGCGCACGCTCGAAGAACGGGAAGCGGACGTGACGGTCGTTCGACCCGATCAAGGCGAGGGCTACACGGGCTACGGTCCGGCGCAAATCTGGGTTGCGCGGCTCCATAGCGTGCCGCCCGGCCAGACCTTCTCGACTCCACAAGCCGCCGCGAAGATCGAGCGGCTGACCCAGGACGAAATCTGGTATGGCGACCCGCAATGGCTTCCAGACGGACGCTCGCTGGTCGTGCATGCCAACCGCACAGCCGACGTCGAGTCTGTTCGGTTTTCTATCAATAAGAATTTCGATCTCTGGTCGCTCGACATCGCCAGCCGTCGCCTCACGCGTTTGACATTTGGTCCTGGGCCCGAGGTGTCTCCCCGCGTCGCGCCCGACGGACGCTCGCTCGTTTGCCTCTCTAGCCCGCGGAATGGCCCCCACGCCGATATCTTCCAGTTGCTCGTTGTCGATTTGACTTCGCAACCGCCGCAGGCCCGCGTCGTCCACGACCACCATATGGCAGGCGATACGCCGCCAGCGGCAGACGCCTTGACGGCGGGCGAAGGCGTGCCTGTATTCCCCCTACCGGACAATGCTTGGGACGGGCCGTCCCACGTCGTCCACTCGTCGAACGTCGGCGTTTCGACGGCGACCTACCGGGTCGCCCTCGCCACGGGCGAACGGCAACGGTTAGAACTCGTAGATCCGCCGACCGCCTACCAGCAGGCGTTCCGCCGCCGCTCAGCGTTGGTACCGCCGGGCAACGCTTTTTTGGCCGAGCGTCTCACGGGACAGACAACCGTTGAAACATGGGAAAGCGAGCCTGGGGTCAAGATCGAAGGCGTGTTAACGGTTCCGCCGCCGAGCGTCGCGAAGGCTCCCTACAAACTGTTAGTCCACCCCCATGGCGGCCCGCATAGCCGTTCCGCCACCGGTTTCAATTTCACGGCCGAACTGTTCGCCGCGCAAGGATTCGCGGTTTTCCAGCCGAATTTTCGCGGCAGCCAAGGTTATGGCCGAAAGTTCCTCGATGCGGACCGACGGGACTTTGGCGGCGGCGACATGCGCGACATTCTGACCGGTATCGAACACTTGGCGAAACGCGGCATCATCGATCCTAAACGCCAATTCGTGTATGGCACCAGCTACGGCGGCTATATGACGACATGGCTCGTGGGCCAAACGCGCCAATTCAAAGCGGCCGTCGCCCAGAATCCCGTGACCGATCTCAACGTCATGTGGGGCTGCGGCGATTTGCAGAGCTGGACGGAATGGGAATTCGGCGGCCGTCCCTGGGAAGTCCCCGACTTGATGCGCAAACATAGCCCGTCCACTTATGTGGATCGCGTTGAAACACCGACACTGCTATTGCATGCCCGCGAAGATCGCCGGTGTCCGATCGCGATGAGCACGCTGTACCACCAATCGCTCGTCAAACGCGGCGTCAAGACCCAAATGGTCGTCTATCCGAACGAGGGCCACGGCATCAAGCAACCGCGACATCGCGTCGATGTGTTTCGCCGTGCCTTTCGGTGGTTCGCGGAAGCCGAGGACAACGTCGACCTGGGAGGCGTCGTCGAGCGGCATGTGATGATTCCGATGCGGGACGGCACGCGGCTGTCGGCCTATTTGTACTTTCCTCCCGGCGACGGACCGTGGCCGGTCCTGTACGAACAGCGCTATGCGGATTTGCGCGCCCCGTCGTCGCGGCAAAACTTCGCCAAACTGGCCCGCGGTGGCTACGTGGTGTGCGCCGAGAATTTTCGCGGCTCGCAACGCTCGGAAGGCCAATGGGTCGGCTACCGGGCACTCGGATGGGGCGAATTACAGGACGGCTACGACACCGTGGAATGGCTCGCAGCGCAGCCCTGGTCGACCGGCAAGGTGGGAACCTTTGGCAGTTCGCAAGCCGGTTTCGCCCAAAACTTCCTCGCTGTCGCGCGACCGCCCCACCTCGCCGCTCAGTACATGATCGACACCGGCTTGAGCCTGTTCCACGAAGGCTACCGGATTGGAGGGGCGACGCGTCCCGAACGCTTCAAGCAAATGGAAACCGTCTGCCGGGTGCCAGAGCACAACCGGACTTTGTTAGACGAATGGTTCAGCCATCCGCACTATGACGCCTATTGGCAGGCCGAAGACTGCTCGCGGCATTTCGACAAGATGGATGTCCCCTGCTTCACTATCGGCAGTTGGTACGACTTCATGTGCATCGGCTCGATCGACAGTTATATCGGCCGTCAACATCGCGGCGGCCCTGGCTCGCGCGGCCGGCAGCAATTGCTGATTGGCCCATGGCTCCACGGCCGTTTCAAAGAAACAAACAAGGCCGGACAGTTGGAGTATCCGGAGAATGCTAAATTCCCGATGGATGACCACATGCTGCGGTGGTTTGACCATCATTTGAAAGGTGTCAATAACGGAGCGGATAAAGACAACACGGTGCGATATTACGTGATGGGGCCGCTCGGCGAACAGCGGACCATCGGGAACGAATGGCGCACTGCCACCGACTGGCCGATTGCCGCCCGGGCGACGCCGTACTACTTGGCCGCCGGAGGTCAATTGGACGTCGAGGCGCCGGCCACCCCAGAGCAAACAGATAGCGCCGCGTCGCGCACCACCTTCCGCGCTGACCCGCTGAAACCCAATGAAATTCCGGCGCGCGGCTTTCCCGGAGCCGCTGACGCCCGCGACTTCGAAAAACAAAGCGAGGTGCGCTCCTTCACCACGCCGCCGTTGACGGAGGATGTCGAATGGACCGGAAAAGTCCGCGCGGAACTGCTCGTCAGTTCGACAGCGCCCGACACCGACTTTATCGTCCGAGTCAGCGACGTTTACCCTGACGGTCGCTCGATCCTGATCATCGATTACATCCGCCGCGCTCGATACCGCGACGGCTATGAACAGGAACGCATGTTGGCGCCGGGCCAGATCACCCCCGTTTCGTTCGATGTCGGCTGGCTCAGCCAAATCTTCGCCAAAGGCCATCGAATTCGCGTCACCATCGCCAGCACCGGGGCCCCGTTCTACGAACCGAATCCCAACACGGGTGAACCACTTACCCTGGAACCGCCCGCTCGGACCGCCGTAGCGACGAATGCGGTCTGGCATTCCCAGCAACACGCCTCGCGAATCATCGCGCCCGTAGTGGCCAACGCGAAAGCCGCGTTGCCGGAAAAAGAAGCCGCACGCCCCAAGGCGCCCGTAAACGTGCTGTTCATCATGGCGGACGATTTACGCTGTGAACTGGGTTGCTATGGTTCCCGCGCGCTCACGCCGCGATTGGACAAACTTGCCAGCCGCGGCATTCGTTACGACCGCGCCTATTGCCAGCAGGCTGTCTGCAATCCGTCTCGCTCGTCGCTGCTGACCGGCAAACGCCCCGATACGTTGCGGCTTTGGAACAACGGCACGCATTTCCGCGAACGCAATCCTGATGTCGCCACCTTGCCCGGCGTCTTCCTGGCAGCCGGCTACGATACGCGGTGCGTCGGCAAAATCTTTCATAACTGGCACACGGCAGTTAAAGGCGACCGGCCATCGTGGAGCGTCGACGAATTCCTGCATTACGCGAACCACGGAGACGACAAAACGGAGACCGTGAAGTCGAAAGACGCGACAGTGGCAAGTTTGCGGAATTGGGCGGGAATCGCGGATTGGAACTACGGTCAAACGCGGATCACTGAATGCCTGGACGTGCCCGACGAGGCGTATTACGACGGACGCGTTGCGGCCGAAGCGGTGAAGACGCTGGAGAAATATCGCGCTATCGCCGACAAAGCGTCTGCTGGAAGCGCGGCGGGAAACGCAACTAGGACCGTCCCGGAAACCCAGGCTGTGAGCAATTCGGAGAGCGCCACCAGTCCTACGCCGTTTTTCTTAGCCGTAGGATTTTGGAAACCTCACGCCCCGTTCAATGCTCCTAAAAAGTATTGGGACTTGTACGATCGCGCGCAACTGCGACTGGACGCCGCCACGCCAGCGGCCCGCGTACCCGACAACGGCGTCGCGATCGCTTTGCATGACAGCCGGGAATTGCTTGGGATTCCGCCAGCAACACGTATTCCCAATGCCGAACAATCGGCCGAAATGCGGCACGGCTATTTCGCGAACATCAGCTACCTGGATGCCCAAATCGGAAAGGTGCTCGACGCCCTGGAACGCTGCGGCTTTCGCGACAACACGGCGATCGTGTTCGTAGGCGACCACGGCTTTCACATTGGCGAACACACGCTGTGGGGCAAGACGAGTTGCTTCGAGCACGACGCCCGAGTGCCGCTGATCGTCTGTCCTCCAGGCGGCATGCCGGCGACCAGCACTCGGCAATTGGTCGAACTGATCGACATCTTCCCGACACTCGCCAGCCTCTGTGGAGTGCCCGCGCCAGTGGATCTGGAAGGCGTATCGCTGCTCAATCGCCAGTCAGCCGGAAAAACAGCCGCCTACACCCAGCACCCACGGCCGGCTTATTACGATCGCACGCCAAGTAAAACTCCCACCGCTATGGGCTACAGTGTTCGCACAGCAACTCACCGCTACACAGAATGGCGAGCATGGTCCGATGGCGCGATCCTTGGCTTCGAACTGTACGATCACGCCGCGGACCCCAGCGAAACCATGAACATCGCCGGTGCGGCGTCATCGACGGTAGCGTTAGCCGCTGCCCGCAGTCAACTGCACGCCCAGTTTCCCACAACCGTCTCGCCCGCGAAAAGAGCGGAGTAGGCGGTTGCAAGTTGCAAGTTGCGAGTTGCGGGCTAACAGTAACAAGAGTTAAGTTCACTCGCGGTAGTCGATGACGATGCATTCTCCAGAATTTCTTGTGACCTCAGGGTTAGAATCTGAGTATCGCAACCCGAAACGCGAGTTTTGAAGTTGCACATTTTGGCACGCAGAAGACGTCTGCCGAAGG
>JBJTOW010000753.1:0-8414 GCA_046074805.1 Planctomycetota bacterium
ACTGAATGCTTTGCTTGAGCAACCGATTGAGGTCGCGGATGGCGGCCGTCCCCAGATCCTTCCGCAGTCCGTTCGCGCCGAGTGGGAGGGGAAGTCCCGTTTCTTGATGCCACCAAACGCCAAGGTCGACGACCAAATTGAGTTGGTCGTCGCCATACGTAAGTTGACCTTCGTGGATCACCAATCCGGCATCGACCGGTTGACCTTGGTAGTGGCCTGCGGCTACCACGTTCAGGATCTCGTCGAACGGCACCACCACGTGCCGGAAATTTTTGCCGATGCACAGTTGCAACGACAGGAAAGCGGTGTTGAGCGTACCGGGCAACGCGATGGAAACCGCCGGTAGTTCCGAAACCGTCATCGGCCGCTTCGCGACGACGATTGGACCGTAGTTGTCGCCCATGCTCGCTCCGCACGTGCAGACCACATATTTGTCGGCTAGATAGGCGTAGGCGTGCAGGCTAAAAGCGGTCAGTTCCAACTCGCCCGCAAAAGCACGTCGATTCAGCGTCTCGATGTCGACCAGTTCGTGTTCAAACCGGTACGGGCCGGTTTCGATCTTATCTTTGGCCAACGCGTAGAACATGAAGGCGTCGTCGGGATCGGGGCTATGGCCGACTTTGATTAACTGCTTCGAAGCGACGGCGCTAGTCACGGCGTCAATCCTTGAGGGTGAACGCGAGGGAACACGGGAAACGGCTTGGGACATGGTTCGGGGTTGGGAATGGCACGTCCCCAAGACAGAGACATGATACGCCGACCATGCAGACTGACAATGGACGAGCCATACTCGCGATCAACGTATTGGACACGACAGACTCGATAAGCTGGCACGGCCTTGTTGTCGGAAATCGGAAGTAGCCAGGGATGATAGGTAATCCGGAATCGATTGACTCCGTTAACCCGAGGCATCGGGGTAGGGGCTTGGGAAACGCAAAACAGCCCGTCGTTCCTCGATGCCGTGCCGCGTTCCGTTTTGAGGAAAGCAGGGGCAGGGGAACGGCGAGCTGTTGTTGGCTGGCAAGCTGGACAGCGGAAAAGCGGGTTACTTGCCGAGTTCCCGCGTCTCCGAGGGACGCACCTGAGACGCCTTGCGGTTCTCACGTTGAATCGCCTCATAGACCTCCTGCCGGTGGACGGGAACGTCTTGTGGAGCGTTGATTCCGAGGCGTACTTTGTCGCCTCGAATGTCGACGATCGTCACGACGATGTCGTCCCCGATGATGATGCTCTCGTCGCGGTGTCTCGACAGGACTAGCATCGTGGCTCCCTCCTCATGGATACTTCGGTCCGCCAAGCGGACTGAACCGATGGATGACTTAGGCTGAGTCGCCGGTAGCGGTTTGAGGGCGGATATGCCGCTTCGGCCTTTTCGCTCCTGCGAAACACCGAGCGCGGTACCTGCCGCAACCGCCGCCGTATCAACCCAAGGCAACTATCGGAAGCCCGTTCCAAGGGAAATCAACCGGCCCGTCGACGTTATCGTTGTGCGGCAGAATCCGGCTGTATCGCGTTCGATAAAGCCAGTCGCAGCGGTCGGTTGGGCGAAGGCTGTCAGAGCGGCGGAGAGGGTCCGAGCGCGCCCAAGTCCAAGAAACGGTTTGTGACGGTCGTCCCGGCGGCGTGACGCGGCGGGCCGTTGTGGCGAGCCAACCATCGCGGCGCATCGGACCATGCGCCACCCGGAGTGAAAGTGATTCGCTTCGAGTATGTCCTGGGAGCCGCCCTCGCCAGCCTCATCCTTGCCGTCACAGACAACCCATTTTCTCGCGGTGACACCAGCCTAGGCAACTCGATGGAGTCCGCTTTACAATCGCGGAGGAAGGTGGGTAGCGGAGCGGCCTGTGGCGGCGTGTTTCCTATTCCTGCCGCAGTCCTCATCCCCGCGGCGCCGGATCGCTAGGCGACGTTCCCCCCAATCCCGACGGAGATTTCTCTGTGCTTACCGAAGCGGAAGTGCATCGCAGCTTCAACACGATTTTCAAGAACGAAGGGCGCACACCCGAGGCGTTCGACAAGGCCGAGCAACTGTTGGAGCAGCTCCGCGCGGAAAGCCCACTTCGCCATCGCCTGTCGGTGGAACTGGAAGAGTTGCGGAAGCTGCCTAAGAAGAAATAGATGGCTGGGAAGAGTTGGCGGGTCGGACAGCTCGCCAAGCCTGAAAAATGAATGGGCCGGAAAAGGAGTCGAGCGGCGCCAGCGCTTTCGCGACGACGCCCCCCGGGCCCGCATCGCGTTTCCTAGTGGAGTCGTGGGCTAGCGATTGACGGTCACGCCGATCGTGAACCCGACCATTAGCAGATCTTCCGTGTTGCGAGCGAAGTTGTTGCCGCGACCGACGCCGTTGGCGTAGTCGATGAGGTTCATACCGCCGCGGATGGCGATGTCGCGGGTGACTTCGTACGCGGCTTGGGCTCGGATCTCCATGCCCCAGACGAACTCGCTGGCGTGGTCATAGCGAACGGTTTTGTCGTGGAGAACCAGGGTCGTTTCGCTTCCCGTGCCTGCTCCATCGTACATCGTGGTCTCGGACAATTGCTGCGAGTACATTCCCTGGAAGTTCTGGAGGGCGAAGGCGCGGAAGTCGCTGTCAAGCAACCACCGGGACTGCTTCTTGTACCAGCGGAAGCCGAGTTGGCCGCCAACCATGTGGTTGGTGATACCCCATTCGTTGATCGTGAAGCGTTCGAGTGTCGCGTCATCGAGAGCGACGGTGGCCGAAGGAAGCACGGGGACGACGTTGCCTTCGTCATCGAACCGCTCGTAGACGTCCAGCCGGGTGATGTCGCGGAATTTGTTGTAACGGAAGCCGACCAGCGGTTCGATGATGCTGCCGTTGTGGAGCGGTTCGAGGCGCCAGGTTTTGTTCAGGTCGAAACCGACGAGGTCGCCTTTATTGACCGAATTTTCGAGGTTGTAGGTTCGCTCGGCGGTGAAACCGTCGTTCCGATCGATGGCCGGACGGACCGGTCCGCTCGTTGTCGTGCCGCCACCGGTGCCGCCACCACCACCTCCACCACCCGTGGTAGGCGCGAGATAGCGGTTGAGACGTTCGACTACATAGCCATCCGACTCATGCGGGCCATCGATGTGGATCGCGGAAAAACCCCAGCCGTGGTTTTCCTCGGTCATATACCCGATATCATAGCGGTTGCCCCAGGTGAAATCCCCTTCGGTGTTGGACTGTTCGCCCTGTGGCCGGGAGATGTAGATGTACAGGCGGTCGTAACCGCCGTACCATCCTGTGCGGAGGCGTGGTTCGCCTCCGTACTCCTCGCCTGCTTCCGCCGGAGCGAAGAACTGCAAGTCCGGGTGGAAGTAGTTGGGGTCGATAAACGGTTGGAATTGCTGGGCCTGGGCCCCCGCCGTGAGAACGGCGAGCAGTACCAGTGCCGACAGGCAGGCTGAGAAAAGGTTCCTAGACATGGTTCCTTCCACCTTGGGCGTTCGCGATGCTTCAGGGGACGTCGCCGCCACCGGCGGCTTGTCGTATGATCTGTGCGGGTAGTATCGGTTTCGCGCGATTCACAAGTTGAGTAAAGAAGGCAAGGGCTTCCGGAAAATCCGGTTTTCGCGATAGTTCCGTCATCGGCCGCCGACCCGCGTCGGCTTGCGGAGGAGTGACAATGCAGACGCCAATTCCGGCCCGAGGTGTTGATCGTCCCGGGCTTTCTCGGTGGCGGAACCTAATCCTGGCCATTGCCTGGGTGGCCGTCGCGAGCTTTTGGGGCTGGTTCGGACGACTCGATGGCGCTTCTGGCCAAACCACGCCATCGGACAGTGCCGTTGCGGGGGAAGCTGGTGGGAAAGACGCCGGAAAAGACACCGGTAGGAACGGCGGGACGGACGCGGGTAACGACAGAGGAAAGCAGCGAGGCACCGGCGCAAACGGAAAGGATTCCTCTAAGAATCCCGCAGGGGAAGTGGCCGAATTGTCGTACATGCGGGTTCGGCGAGGGGCGAACAAGACCGCCGAAGCGCTGGAGACATCTATTTTGCGGTTTCTCCGTGAAGAACCTGGTAAACCGGCCGTGCAGGTCGATCTGGTCGGCGTGGTCCACATTGGCGAGCGGGCTTACTACGACGAACTGAACAAGCTGTTCAAGGAATACGACGCCGTGCTCTACGAGCTCGTGGCTCCGGAAGGCACGCGAGTGCCCAAAGGGGGAGGGAAGGGCGGAGCGAACCCCGTTTCCGCTCTGCAAAAAGGTCTCCAGACGATGCTTGCGCTAGAGTACCAATTGGAACACATCGACTACCACGCGGCCAACTTCATCCACGCCGACATGACACCCGAGGAAATGTCGCAGAGCATGGCGGACCGCAAGGAGAGTTGGTTCCAGATGATGTTGCGGATGATGGGCCAAGGCATGGCGCAGCAGCCTCGACAGGCAAACGGGGATCTCAACCTGTTCAGCGCCTTGTTCGCGAAAGACCGCGCGACTCGACTCAAACGGGTGTTTGCCCAACAGTTCGAGGATATGGAAGGACTCAGCGCGTTCGATGGTCCGGAAGGTTCGACCCTGATCACGGAACGCAACAAGAAAGCGCTTCGCGTCCTTGACCGCGAACTGATGGCTGGCAAACGACGGATTGCGATTTTCTACGGCGCCGGCCACATGAAGGACATGGAAGATCGCCTGATCAACGAGTTTCGGATGCGGCGGGTATCCGCCAATTGGCTTACCGCTTGGCGAATGGAGAGCGTATCGGCGGCCCCGAAGCCGGACGCCCCGAAGCCGGACGCCCCGATGCCGGACGCCCCGAAGTGACGGATGGCATGGGACGCTCGACAGCTCGGACCGCATGCTAGATTTCGCGGCTCCGGGCCATAGCTTTGTCGCGGCTGCCACCGTTGATGTGTCGGGGCCTTGCGGCGGCTTTCCGGGATTGGCCGTTAACGCCTAACGAACGATTCATAATGTGACCGGGAGATCCAGCGCGATGGCTCGCATTTCGATGAACGAGCTGACGACGTACCGCTGGTCGTTCGAAGAGGACGTCCAGCATTACCGCGACGCGGGTTTGCGGGCGATGAGTGTGTGGCGGCACAAGCTGTCCGATTTTGGCGAAGAGAAGGGGGCCGAGTTGTTGCGGGACAGCGGCCTCAAGACGGCCAGCTTGCTATGGGCTGGCGGCTTTACGGGGAATGACGGCCGAAACTTCGAGGAAAGCGTCGAGGATGCGCGTGATGCGATTCGGGTCGCCGCGTTGCTTAAAGCGGACAATCTGCTGGTTTATCCGGGCGCGCGGGCTGGCCACACGCGGTCCCATGCCCGCCGGTTACTGAAACTGGCGCTTACCGAGCTTGTGCCGATGGCCGATGAATTCGGCGTAACCATGGCATTGGAACCGATGCACGAGGGGTGCGCGACCGACTGGACGTTCCTTACGGATCTCGACGAAACGCTCGAGCAGTTGGCCAGTTTTAAGAGCCCGCACATCAAGTTGGCGTTTGACACCTATCACCTGGGGCATTGTCCGCGGATTCTGCAGCGGATCGCGGAACTGGCTCCGCGGACCGCGATCGTGCAGCTTGGCGATGCGCGTTCAGCCCCTCGGGGTGAGCAGAATCGCTGTCGCCTGGGCGAGGGCACGTTGCCGCTCCGCGAGATTGTCCGCGCCTACGAGGCGGCGGGATACGCGGGCTACTACGACGTCGAACTGATGGGCGAGGACATCGAGTCGACGGATTACCACGAACTGCTACGTGGCAGCCTGGATGCGGTCGAGCGTCTTGTCGAGGGACTGGGCTAGCTGGGTAATTGGGGTCTGTGACGACGCGGATTGAACCGCGATGACGGCGATGGTCGCATGGTCCCCGAAACTTTCCCTACTGGCGTCGGAGGAACGGATGGTTGGCCGCCGATCCGACGATTCTTGATCCGCTGGCGCGCGAACGTTATGCTTCTCCCACCTTCGTTCCACTCAAAACTTTGGAGAATCGAGACATGCCCAGAACATCCCGCCGTGCCTTTATGGAGACGGCTTCGGTCATTGGCGCCGGCTACTTCGTGGCCGCCGGCACGCGGCCCGCGATGAGCAATTCCGCCAACGAGAAGTTAAACGTCGCTTGCATCGGCGTGGGCGGCAAGGGTGGCAGCGATTCGGCGAACGCGGCCCAATTCGGCAACGTGGTTGCGATTTGCGATGTCGATCGCAACACGCTCGAAAGCAAAGGCAAAGCCAACGGTTTCCAAAACGCCGAGAAGTTCACGGACTACCGCGAACTGCTGGCCAAGTTCGGCAAGAACATCGACATCGCCACGGTGAGCACCCCGGACCACATGCACGGACCGGTTACGCTGGCCGCGATGCGGCTGGGCATCAGCTGCTACACGCAGAAGCCGTTGACCCGCACGATCTACGAGGCGCGGTTGTTGGCCAAGGTGGCCGCTGAATCGGGCGTCTGCACGCAGATGGGCAACCAAGGCACGGCCTTGGATTCGTCCCGCGAAGCGATCGCGCAGATCAAGTCGGGTGTGCTCGGCACGCTCAAGGAAGTCTACGCGTGGTCGAACCGGCCGATCTGGGCGCAAGCGCCTGGCCGCCGGATGACGATGGAAAAGTTTTCCGCCCAGGCCCGCAAGGACAACGCCGAAGGCGCGGACAAGATCATTGAAGCGAAGAAGAAGGAAATCGAACGCTCGCTCGAGCGGATCGACTGGAAGAACTGGCTAGGCGTCGCGCCGCAACGCGAATTCTGGCCGGGCCTCTACCATCCGTTCCAATTCCGCGGCTGGTGGGATTTTGGCACCGGCGCCCTGGGCGACATGGCGTGCCATCAGTTGACCGTGCCGTTCGCCTCGTGCGGACTCCGCGATCCGATCTCTGTCGTCGCCAAGACGACCGGCCACGACTACGACAGCTTCCCGGCGAGCTCGATCATCAAGTTCGAGTTCCCTGAGACGAGCGAACGGCCCGCCATTCCGTTCTGGTGGTACGACCGCCGTGGCAACAAGCCGCCCTCCGAAGTGTTCAGCAAATGGGGCATCAACAGCGTGTCCGATAGCGGCGTGATGGTCGTTGGCGAGAAGGGCGCCTTCTATAGCTCGGACGACTACTGCGGCGTCTACGTGCTGAAGGGCGTCGAGAAGGTCAAGGTCGACTACGAAAAGGCCGAGAACAAAGGCAACAACGACCTGAACAACATGTTCGAATTGTTCCGGGCGAAGATGGCGAACGATCCGAAGATCTGCAAGTCGAATTTCATCGACCGTGCGGGTCCGCTGACCGAAACCATCCTGCTCGGCAATCTCGCCGTCTGGGCTGCCGCCACGGGTGGACCGAACGGCAGCATGGGCGAATGGGGCGAGAAGGTTGATTGGGATGCCCGCAATCTCAAGGTGACCAACTTGGCCTCGATCAAGACGCCCGGCGTCGCTGATTTGATCAAGCCGAAGTATCCCGAAGGCCATCGGCTCGACTGATCCTCGCCTTGATTCCCGTTCTGCGCCCGCCGATCGCCTCTTCAAGTGGTCGGCGGGCGTGTTTCCTAGATATCTTCTCCCGCCCTGAACGCCGCTGACCGCATGAAGCTCGCGGCGAATTAGAAAGCCCATCGCATGCGCCGCCGATTGACGCTCCGTTCGCTGTCCCGCCAACTGGCTTCGGGTTTGGTCGCCGCGAGCGCCACGGTTGCCTGCGTTGCGCTCACGGGTTGCCCTCAACCCGCGTCGCAACAGGCGGGCGGCGAGCAGGCTGGAGGCAAGCCGTCGAGCGGTGAAGCAACCACCGCTGGTGATTCGCAGGCTTCCGCCGGCGGAGGAGAGACGGCGGCGGGCGGAAAAGTGGCGAGCGGAAAGGCGGGGGAAGACTCGGCTGCAACAGCCGCCAGCGAAGATGTCGCCGCCGCTCGAAAACTGATAGAGGGGCTTGGGGCTAAGGCCAAGAGTGAGCCGAAGGCCGGCCCGCTGCTGCGGGAAGTCTCGATTCAGGATGGTTCCAGTCTCACGGCCGACGATATTGCGTTGCTGGGACGGCTTACCGACCTCGAAAAGTTGCAGATTTTCAATCATCGCGAACTGAACGATGAAATGGCGGCCAAGCTCGCCTCTTTGAAAAAGCTGAGCGTCCTTGCGCTCACCAATTCCGTGATCAACGACCCGACCGTCGACTTGATTGTGCGGTCCTTTCCGAATCTCGTCGAACTCGACTTGTCCTCGAACACGAACATGTCGAGCGGCGCTTTGAAGCAAATCAGCCAACTGGCCAAATTGCAGCGTCTAACCTTGGTTCAAAACCAGTTCAACGACATTGGAGCCCAGCAACTGCCAAAGCTCGCCAACCTCCGATCGCTTGATCTTCGGGGCAACATGGAGGCTGGCGATATGACGATGGAGGTCGTCGGCGCGTTGCCGAAGCTCTCGGCGCTGAAACACCGCAGCACGGCTGTGACTGACTTTGGTTTGGAA
>JBJTOW010000754.1:0-12585 GCA_046074805.1 Planctomycetota bacterium
CTTGGTCTCGTAGCCGATCAATTGCCGGACCTGGGCGCTGACGCGCGCGACCTGCAACCGGCGATGCAGCTTCTGCCGCTCGCTCATCAATTCCACGACGATTTCGCGAACGCGTTGACGCGCGTTTTGGAAATGGGCGAGCCGATCTTTGTTGGAACCTTCCTGGGCCTTCACCAACAGCTGGACGACTTCCTCCATCTGCTTCGCCGACAGCGTGTCGACATGCTTCTGCATTTCGCGGATATCGCGGAGCACCGGTTGGCGATCGAGTCCGTTTTCCTCGAGTTGCCGGATTTGCAAATCGAGAATGCCGGAGACCAATTCGCGGGCGAGCAAGCGGGCCTTTTCCTGGGCGGCTTGCTTTTGACGCAGCTTTTCCGCGTCGTCGGCCGCGACCGCCGGCTGTGAAATGGCGGCCACAAGAATGGCGAGCGTGACGACGCTCAGCGTGAATTCGCCAAGCGATCGGAATGCGACGCCCAAGCCCCGGCACGCCATCGATGCGGCGGCCAAGCTGAAACGCGTCTCGCGACGCAATAACTGGTTCATACGCCTTCCTCCTGAAAACTAGGGAGCTTCGCCAATTCCCAATTGCCGTTTAATGATTTCCGAAAGCCGCTCTTCCGCGCGTTGGTCGGCTTCCAAAACCGCCGACAACACGCCCGCCTCATCCGATATCTCCAGAATCGCGGGCTCGCTGCCGAAAGTTACTCCGGGACGGTCACCGCGATAGTCCGTTACTTCTAGCACAATCGACAGCTGATCGCCCTTCGCCAGCTTCAGAGGCGTCAAATCAACCGCCTTTTTCCCGTTCCAAGGCAGCTCCGCCCCCCGGATCACTTGCCCGGCCCGCGTAACCGGTATTGTCGTTTCGTCGTCGTTCGACTCGTCCTCGGAGCTGGCCTCGGCGTCGCCCGAGTTGGTTTTGCTGGCGTCTGGCGTGCTGGCGTCTGGCTTGCTGGCGTCTGGCGTGCTGGCGTTCGCAGCCCGCTCGAGAGCGCGATTGCTCGCTTCGCCCCGCTGGACGCGGAGTCGCAACGTGGCGGTCGCGACGGCATGGTCGTCGAGGATTCGAAATTGAACGACGGGCTTGGCGTCTGGCAGAACCACCTTGTGGACCAATTGAATCACCGCGCTGGGCGAGCGGTCGGGTTGCACGCGGACCAGACCAGCGAGTGGCGTTTCCAGCGTCAAGCCGTCCTCGTCCCGAACTTGCAGTTCGAACCGCAAGTCCTCCTCGACGCGGGTGAACGGAGCCGCTTTATCATCGAGTCGCCAGTTGAGATTGGAGTCGTCTTCAGCCACCAGATTCCAGCGTTTGGGGCCGCTGATAGCGAGCACGGTGAGCCATGCTTCCCGAAGTCGCTTTTTGTTGGCGCAGGCCAGGCCAACCGCGACCTTCGAGCCTTCCACGACGCTCAACCGACCGGGGCCGATTTCACGGATAGCGTTTGCGTCCGAGACGTAGTCGGGGGCCGTCGCGGCGAGCCTCGGTTCGATGAGTGGCCGCGGCGTCATGGCCACTTCCGCGGGATCGGTCCAGGCATCTCCCAGGAAAATCTTGTATTCGATCGATTCGACAAGCCGTTCGAGTTGGCCGCGGTAGACGGAGTAGTTCGCGGCGTTCGCTTCCCACTGATCGAGCGCAGCCTGGGTGGCTGCCAGCACGTCGCTCCAAGCGGCTTGGCTATCGCGGGCTTGGCGCCAGAGACTGGCGGCGGCCGGCGCGTCGCAATCGAGATAGGGCAGCACAGTCGTGTCGTCGATATTCGGTCCCGTCGAGGCGGCGTCTTTCGCCACTGGTTCGAGTGCGCGAACCGCGGCATCCAGCCGAGTGCGACGCTCGTCGGCGGCTACCTCCACCAAGTCGACGGGCCGCGTCACACCGCCGCGCAGCGACGACACGCGAACCGATCCGCTCGCCGGCCGTTCACCATCCACGCGAGCCAAAAACATCAGACCGCGGCTTTGGGCGGCGGCGCTGCGCCGCGGGGCCGTGCCCTGCGCGGCCGCATCAAGCACCAACTGGTCGTTGATCGCGATGCGTTGGATGAGCGTCTTGGTGGGATAGTGCAAGGCCCCGAGCATCAGTCGGTTCCACAACACTCGGGCATGGCCCGGAAACAGCAACATGGCGATCACCAAGCCGCCGCCCGCGATGGTGAGCCAGAACAAGCGGCCCGAGGCTGGCGCGCGGGAGAACCCCTCAAACACATCCAATGCCTGGCCCCGATCGGCGACCTGATCGATGACGGCCGTTTCGAGCTGCGACGAGCCCCAATCTCGGGCTTCAGGCTGCTCGAATTGCAACGCCGCCACCAAATCGGTATCGATCCGGTGTGTCCGCTCGACCAACAACGCGACCTCCACCAACGACTCGGACACCGACAACAATTCGCGAGCGTATCGGCGATAGCTCCAGACGAGTCCAACGGCCGCGAGACCGAGCACCACCAACCGCTGCGCGACGCTCAACTCGAACTTCAGATCGATCGCCCAGAAGACGGCGATCGCCACGCTCGCCGCGATCGCCACGGCGCTAAACGCCGCCGCGACGCGGGTTCGCTGGCGAGCGCTGCGCAGCGCCTGCAATTGGCGGCGAAGGGGCGTTAAACGTGGCGGGGCGGCGATGGTGCTCATAGACTCTTGGGTGGCGGATTCGGTTCGCGGCAATCGAGTGGACAAATCCCGCGGGGCGGTATGATTGGTCTTCTTTATCTTTAATGCTTTATAGGGTTGTTAGGCGGTTCAATCCATCGAGTGCGAGCGGTCGACGCGTCAGACCAATTGCAATCGTTTTCGGGTGAGCCATTCACCTAACATGAGGATCATGGCGGCGCCGAACCAGAGTGGCGTCGTCCACAGGGCGTGGTTGCGGGTCACAGTGCGGACACGAGGTTCGGCGCGTAGATCGTCCACCAGCTTTTCGGCATTGATCAGTTCGTAGGCGCGGCCCCCGGACGTCGACGCCATGTCGGTTTGCAACGACAGATCACGGACCGCTTGGCGGCGCTCGGCCGATTCGGCGGTGACTTCAAAACGGCGTTCCTCGAAGCGGCCCGCGATCGGATCTTTCACCCGTAGGATGTGTTCGCCGGGCGTGTAGACGGGAAACCGCGTCTCGAATTCACCCGCCTTCAACAGCGGCACGACGATCGTCTTCGTTTGCGGCGGACCGCCTCGGGGATCGGGGGAAACCAGTTCGGCGGTCAGCGCCGGCTCTTCCAATTCATCGCCTGTCAGCGGCTGGTAATCGGCGTCATACGCTTCCACGCGCAACCGCACCTTGTCGTCCACACGGTACACCTCGCGATCCAGCGAGGGGACGAAACGCTTGGCATCCCCCAAGGCGTGTCCAATGCCCAAACGATAAATCAATCGCGACCAAAACTCGCGATAGAATTTTTCGCCGTATTTCCGCCGGAAACGCCATGTTTCGTTGATGCCCAGGTAGACGACTTGGCCTTTGCCATAAGCCCGAGTGGCGATCAATGGCTGGGGTGTCTTGCCGTCGCGGCAGATGTCCGCCGGATGTTCGGCGAGCACTCGGGCCGACTCGCGGACGTTAGCCACCGGCTGATACCAGGAAAGCGATTGAAGATTGGCCCACGCCCGCTCGTTTTCCTGTGGGTTTTCGCTGAGCCTCATGTACGGCTCCTCGGCGGCTAGCAGCGTGCGGCGCGGAGCGAACGGCCGATCGGTTTTCGGGCGGGCTTGCGGATCGATCACTACGGGTAGCATTTCGGCGATCGGCGTCTGAGCCAGCTCACGCAGGCCAAAGCGCGGACCGGCGATCACCACCAAGCCACCTCCCAAGTCGCGGACATACTCCTTCAGCAGTTCCGGGAAACGCGTGCCGAGCGACGTGGATGGCAGGTCTTCCAGAAAGATCACGTCTTGCGTGAAGAACTCGCGGCGTTGCGGCGTCAGCGACGGCAGGAACAGCGCGTTCGACTGACGCACCCGCGGGTCGGATGAACTGAGGAAGGTGCGGAATCCCGACATGCCGACCAGCTTGTCGCGATGAAACACTTCCTTGATGAAACGCCATTCCCAAGTGGGCTCGAAGGCGACGTACATCAGCCGCAAGTAATCGTCGATGACCGTCGCCTCGCGCGCCGCATGGTTGTTTTGGTCGAGCACCTCGCCGGGCAACGGCGTGACGTGGGCGGAAAACTGGAATCGGCCTGCGTCGGCGGGCGTGAACGGAAACGACAGCGGCGGTATGTCGTCGCCAAGCAACTGAGTTCGCTGACCAATGACAATCGGCGCGTGGGTCTCGCCCTCTTCGCCGCCCAGCTTGCGAGCCGTCACCTGGACAGTCGCCGTTTGGCCACGCAGGCCGGCCGCGCGGAGCTTTACGGAGATCTCGTCCCGTTCGCCCTTCTTCATGGTCGGCGGAACCTGGATGTCCACGGCCAAATCCACCGTCTCGACGGCTCCAACACCGACCGTATAAACGGGCACGCCAAGCCGAGCGAGCGGCGAATCGGCGCCGCCGGTCAGCGGCGATAACCCGGAATTGTGCGCAAAATCGCTCAGCAGGATCACGCCCGCCAAATGGCCACTGGCCGTCTGTTGCGAAGCATCGTCCAAGACGTTGCCGAGCGCCGTGACTTGGCCGGTCGTGCCGAGCTGCTCGGACCAGGCAACCGGATCGCTCTCGGAGCGGCTAGCCCCCGCGTCGACCAGCTTCCGAAGTTGGCTAGTCGTCTGTCCGTCGAATACGTAGGGCTGCAAGAGCACGCCGCGTTCTTGTTCCAGCCGCTTGAGCCACGCCCCTTTGTCTTTTCGCAGCAAAGCTCGCACGTAGTCGATTCGCGCGGGGACGGGGCCGTCGGTTTTCGCGGCGACGGATTCGCCGCCGTTGGCCTCGGTCGACTGCCCAGCGGAACCGGCCGCCGCGTTGGCGTCGCCACTGGAACCGCCGCTGGAATCTTCGGATTTCCCGTCGCCTGTCGGCTTGTCGGTTTTACCAGCTTCGCTTTCGACCCGAGTCGGATCAAGTCCGACCGCTTTGTCGAGCGCCGCTCGATTCTCGGGCGTCATGGGGTCGCGTAGCGCCATGCTGTCGGTGCCGTCAACGACCACATAGACAGTCGGCGGTTGGCGGCTGGTCGTCGTTAATCGGAGCACGGGATCGGCCAAAGTCAGCACGAGCAGAGCGAGCAAAGCGCCGCGAGCGGCGCCCATCGCGATCCGAACCGCCGTTCGGCCCCGATCTTGCCACCGCAGGTAAAACGCCAGTCCACCGGCAAAGGCGGCGCCCAGCGCGAGTAGAAGCCAAAAAGCGCCGAATTCGTTCGAGGCCCAAGGCGCGGCGAGCGACGGTTCGATCTGATCGATCGAGACGACATCTTCCAGCCCGAGGAGCCAACCAAGGATGCGGTTCATGTTGCCTGGACGGCGCGAGCCGCCGTCATTCGAGCCAAAATCACCAGTTCGCCAATCAAAGCCAATAACACGGCCAACGCGAGATACCACCACGATCCTTGGCCCCGGAGCTGCGCGCCTTCGAGGCTAATCGCTTCGCCGCCTGACAGCCACCGCAACGATTCGTTCGCTTCGAGCGTCTCTTGCTTGTCGGCGGTCAGCGGCGCGAGATCCGATTCCCGGGCTGGTCCGTTCAATGCCAGTGGAATCACTCGAGTCGCTCCCTCCAACGCCCGCAACGACGCGTCACTCGCTTCGCCGGAACCCTGGCCGCCGGAAGTTTGGTCGCCACCCGCGGCTTTCGCCACCGAATCGACCCCATTCTTCTTAATCTCCCCGCCGTCGCCGTCTTTGCCGTTTTCGCCGTTTTTCTTTTCCCCGTCCGCTTTGAAAGACTCGGCGGCGGCCGCGTTTTCAGACCGAACCGCGACCCGATAGATCCCGCGAGTAAGGCCGTTGGCGAGGGTCACGCCGCGCCTCTGCTGATCGATGAAACCAAAATCAACCGGCGTGGGGCGGCCCGGTTGGTCGGGTCGGAAAAGTTCCACGCGGCTGTCCGGCTCGACATCGGTGAGCGGCACCTTGATCGATTCCAAGGTGGCGAACTGCGCCGGTGGCAGCGTTGTGGCGATCATCTCCCGCGAGAGCCGCTCGAAGACGAACATCGCCGACGAGTCGGGCAGGGTATTCCAGCCCGAGAATACGCCACTGGCCATGAACACCACGCGGCCATGGCCTATGCGGCGATCGACCAGCAAGGGGGCGCGATTTGGCGAACTCACCCGCGCGAGCACTCGCGGCAGACGCAGTTCGGCCGCTTTCTCGATCGCCTGCTTGCGTTCCTCGGGAGTCGCGCCCGTGATTGCCGGGGCCGCTCCGACGCTTGAACGCCAACGTAGCCACTCCAACTGTTCGTCGGCTTTGCCCGCTGATCCGCCAAGCGTGTTATCCCCATCCCGCGACCCAGACTGGGTGGTCGCGTTCATCGCGTCTTTGTTCGCCGCTTTGACGCCGCTGGTTTTGCCGTCGGGACCGTTCCCTGGTTTGCCGCTGCCGGTCGCTCCCGCGATGTCGTTCGAGTTGTCACCGTCCGCCGCGTTGGCTTGCTCTTCGAGCCAGCGTTGCTCGGCCGCTCGGAGCGAGCCAAGCACTTCGTCGCGAAGGTCGAGATCGACGACTTGGAAGAACAGAGGTTCGTCGTACAGATCACGCAGCTCATCGGGTGAAACGCTCGGCAATCCGAAATACTCTTCGCGGAGCGTTTCGAAAATAAATTGGAACGGATTGAGCGTGCCGGTCGCGAGCTCCGGCAGGGTGCCGAGTGGTTCGCGTTGGAGCGGACCGGGCAGGATACCGTCGCCACCTCGCCAGGCGGCTTCCGACCAAGCGGAGGGATCGAAATCGCCGCCGGCAGCGACGATCAATTGGCCGCCTTGCTGCACGTATTCCCGCAGCAAGTCGACTTTGTCGGCTGGGTTTTTCACGCCCGCGACGATCACCAGCCGGGCATCGGCCAGTTCATCCCGCGAGAGTCGGTCGATACGGACATGCCGGACTTTGACGAGCGACGGGAGCGAGGGATCGGGACGCGTGGCGTCGCTGAGCAGCGTGCGGAGCCAACGGGTTTCCCCGAAGCGGCGCAGGGTTCGATCTTCCTCGTCGTCGGCGTATTGGTCGACGAACACGACCGGCAGTTCGGCGACGACGGGGACGACGCCGAATCGTTGATCGTCTTCTGGCAACTGGTCAGGGGCGAGCGCGACGTGGATCGGCACGTAGACGGGCCGGTCGGGCTCAGGCTGGTAGTCGGCGAAGACGTGCTGGAAGACAACTTGCCTTGCGCCTTCCGAAGGCGGCACGGTGACGGTTTGCGTGGCGACCGGGCGGCCGTCGACCCACAGTGTGACGGGCAGGTCGCGCCGCGGTCCGTCGCCGCTGTGGCGCACCTCGGCGACGATCGAGGTCTCGAGATTCAGAGCCGCGACATCGCCGCCGACTCGAAGGCTTTCGATCCAGGTGTTTTCCGGCCGAGTGGCCGCGATGGTGACGATCTGGATCGGCGGAAGTTCCGCCAAGGCGGCTTGGTCGACATCGACCCAGTTTTGGCCTTGCTGGTCGCCGATAAGCACGAGGCGTTTCGCGAGCTCCGGCGAGGCTTCGCACGCTTTTCGAGCCAGATTAAGAGACGCTCGGAGGCTGACGCCGCGATCGACGACTTCAATGCGGTTGAGCGCCTCGGCGGCGTCTTCTTTCGCGAAATACGGGTCTACGGTCATGCCGCGGGCCGAGCCGCAGAGCGGAATGACGCTGATTTGGCTGCCGCGCGGCAATCGGTCAATGAACTCGCGGGCGCGGGCCCGGGCTTCGTCGAGCAGCGTGCCGGCGGTCGATTGATAGCCCATGCTGAGGCTGTTGTCGATCAAGAGGACGGCATGCAGCGGTTGAGTGCCGTCGAACTGGCTGCTGTTCGCGGCAAAATAGGGGCGGGCGAGCGCGAAGCCGAAGAGCACCACCGCCAGCACCCGTAAAAGCAGCAGCAACAGATCGCGGATCTGGATGAGCCGCCGATGACGCTGCAACGCCTCGCGCAGGAAATCCATCGCCGCCCAATGCACTTGCCGGGGACGGCGTAGATTAAGCAGATGGATGATGATCGGCCCGGAGGCGCACACAGCGCCGGCAGCGGCAAATTGCCAAGCGGAAAACGTGGGCAGGTAGTTCATTTGCGCAAGCTCTCGATCCGGCCTTCTTGGAGAATCGGCAAGTAACGGTTGGGGATCGCCAGAATGAAGCAAGCCACGGCCGTCGCGTACAACTGGCCCGGTTTTCCGCCCACTCGTCCACCGCCGCCAACGCCGCGATCATGCCAGCAGCCATGTTCCGTCGGACTGCCCGCGTTCACCACTTGCGTCGCGACCAAATGGTCTCGAAGTTTTGGGTAATGCTCTTCCCAATCTTGTCCGCCGGTCTGGTAGAGCGCCTGTCCGACGTAATAGAGCGTGTACGCGTCGAATGGCATGGTGCCGTCCCGCCCCCGCGGCTTTTGCAACTGCCGAATCGACTCGCCGATCACGGTCATGTTTTTTTCGATTCGCCAATCGTCATACTGGCCGAACTCTTGCAGGCAGACGACGCCGCATGCCGCCATGGCGATCGTTCCGCTGCCGCCGCCTTTGGTGTACGTGAATTGGCCGGGCGCTTTGCGTTGCTCGCTTTCGGGCGCCGATCGCGCGACGTTCCGCGGGGAATAGTGTTCGCGGACGCTGCGGATCGCTTGATCGACAACCTCGGGCGAGACATCGAAGCCGCAGTCCATCGCGCTGCGAAGCGCTTTGGCTTGCATGACCGCCAAGCTGAGGTCATGCCCGTTGGGCTGACGTTTGGCGCGATAGTCCCAGCCGCCATCTTCGCACTGCGTGTCGGCAATCAACCGCAAGGCGCGGGACAGCACGGTGTTCAGTCGCTGGTCTTGCAAGCTCGTCATGCCTTGGGCTTGGCCCAGCACAAACGTCGCGAGCCCATGGTTGTACATGTCGCGTTGAGCGTCGGCGATGTTGAGCTTTCCCGACTTTTGTGCTCGGGACACGACGAAGTCGAGCGACCGCTGAACGGCCTCGCCGTGCTGGCCCCGGCCCGGCAGTTGGCCAGCGGCGAGAAACGCCAGCGTGCCCATGCCGACGAGTCCCAGATCATTGGAATCCCAGTTGCCGTCGCGTCCTTGGTTGCGGGCGAGCCAGTCGAGTCCCCGCTGAAGCGCCGCTTCGCTCTCCGCGTTCGTTTCCCAATCGCCCTCGGCACGGACGGGCCGCGTAGCTGGTGCGTGGAATAAGGAAATCAGGGACGCGATCAACGCGACCCACCAACACCTTCGTGTCATGGCACCAACCGCTTGTGAGGGATGTCGAGCGGCCATGTCGCCGGCCGCCGGCTTCACGCCGCCACCAATAAGGCGTCTCTTATAGATCAAGCCCTAGCGGTTGTCGACAAGAAGTTATCGAGAAAAACGAGTGGGCGGGAATTACGGCCTGCCCACCTTGTATGACGGACTTCCTAGTCCGTCGAGGCAGCGGGAGCGACGGACTAGGAAGTCCGTCGTACGGCAGAGCGAAGTCCCTCGTACAGCGGAACTACGGAGCGGTGACGCCCAGCTCTTTCAGCTTGGCGGCGATGTCGCTTCCATGGGAGGTGGTCTTCACGGCCTTGTCGATGTGAAGGATCTTTCCGTCTTTCCCGATGTAGAAGGTCCAGCGGCGGGGACGGACCTGCTTCTCATCGGTGACGCCCAGCGCGTCGGATAGCTTGCGGGTCGGATCGCTGAGAATGGGGTAGTCGAGCCCAAGGGATTCGGCGAACTTCTTGTTTGTTTCCGCATCGTCGCAGCTCGCGGTGAAGTAGGCCACCGGCAGCTTCTTCAGGGCGGCGCCGTTTTCCTTCAGCGATTTGCACTCGTTCGTGCAACCACCCGTGAACGCCTTGGGGTACCAAGCGATCACCACCGCCTGCTTGCCCGCGAAATCGGACAGTTTATGAGTCTTGCCATCGCTGCCCCGCAGTTCGAACGCCGGCGCGGCATCGCCCTCTTTGACTTCGGCAAGGGCGGGGACGGCGAACATCAAAACGGCGGCGGCGGCCGCAAGCGACTTCCACGAGCACTGGACCATGGGATTTCCTCCGAAGACAACCCGTCACAAAAACATGAAAAAGAGACACACGCTGCGTTTTCACCACGCCGAAACACCGTAGCACAGCCGCGCGCCGCGGCGAAAGGCGGGTAGCCGTTTGACTCGCGGGCGGACAAGCCGTACAGTATTCGATCGAGTCATCGATCGCAGCGTCGCGGAAGTCGCGGGTGACCGAAGTTGACTTGGCGGTAAGCGGCCCTTGCGAGGAGGAGCTGTGAACCGGGTCAGGCCTTAACCGGAGCAGCCCTAAGCGGTGCAATCTTGTGTGAGGGCCGCTTTCCGCCAAGTTGACTTCCTGACGGACGACACGATATGGCGAGCGTAGCAGGCACGGAACCGGGCGGAACGCATGAATACGTCGTCGTCGCACGGCGTTATCGGCCGCAGTCGTTCACGGATTTGGTGGGCCAGGACCAAGTCTCCCAGGCGCTCAGCAACGCCATCAACACGCACCGCGTAGGCCACGCCTATCTGTTCACGGGTGCCCGGGGAGTCGGCAAGACTTCGACGGCCCGCATCTTCGCCAAAGCATTGAACTGCGTGCAAGGGCCCACCCCCTCCCCCTGCAACGTCTGCGACATCTGCCAAGGGGTCGCTCAAGGAGGGGATGTCGATGTCTTGGAGATCGATGGCGCGAGCAACCGCGGCATCGAGGAGATCCGGCAGTTGCGGGCGAACATCAACGTGCGCCCCAGCCGCGCCCGGTTCAAGATCTACATCATCGACGAAGTCCACATGCTGACGACGCCGGCCTTCAACGCGCTCCTCAAGACGCTCGAAGAGCCGCCCGAACACGTCAAATTCATCTTCTGCACCACCGATCCGGAAAAAATTCCGATCACCGTCCTGTCGCGGTGCCAGCGCTTCGATTTTCCGCCTGTGGCCGCCGAATCGATCATCGATCGACTGCGGCTGATCGTGAAGGCCGAAGGGCTGGAAGCCGACGAGGAAGCGCTCCGACTGCTCGGCCGACGCGCCGCCGGCTCGATGCGCGATAGCCAGTCGCTGCTGGAACAACTGTTGTCGTTCACCACCGGCCGGATCACGGTGGAAGACGTCCACAAGATGCTCGGCACAGCCGGCGCCGGTCGACTGGCGCAATTGGCGACGCACTTGGTGAACCGCGATCCGGCGGCGGCGCTGGCCGAACTGGAAAACGCGTTGCACCAGAGCATTGAGATCGGACAGTTGGCCGAACAACTGCTCGGCTACTTCCGCGACATCATGGCGGTCGCCGTCGGGTGCGGCCCCGAACTGCTGCTGCACGCCGCCGAAGCCGACTATCCCGAAATCAAGCGGCTCGGCGCCAAGTTCGGCCTCGAAACAACGCTCGCCGCCGTCCAAGTGCTCGACCAAGCCGTGACGAAAATGCGTCACAGCTTCCATGCCCGCGTCTTGTTCGAAGTCGCCATCGTTCGCATCTGCACGCTGGAAGACCTCGAAGAGCTCGCCCAGTTGGCGGCGAATCTCCAGGCGGGCGGCCCCTTGCCAGCGTCGCGTCCGAGCGGTCCGTCAACCGAGATCGCGGGCGAGATCGCAGGCAGTGGCGTTGGGGCCGAAAAAAAAAAGGATAGTGGACTCGTAGAGCCGGCATCCGTGGCTCAGCCACCTATTGCTGTTCAGGCTGTTGCCGTGGCCGCTCCAGCCGCCGCGGCACAATCGACTGCTGCCCAACCTGTCGCCCCGCAACCTGCCGCCCCGCAACCTGTCGCCCAGCAACCTGTCGCCGCTCAAGGGGCTGCGGGAGGAAGAGGCGTTGCCGAGTCGCTTCCGCGTGACAGGATCGGAACTGGCGCGACCGCTCATGAGTTGAGCAACCGCAGCGCCGGCTTGGGCGAATCATCGGTCGACGCGGTCGCGGAGGAATCGAGCGCCGTTGCGGACAGGAAAGAGGAGGAGCATACGACCTGCGACAACGCGACGGATTCTTCCACGTTGCCGGAACCGGTCGCTCAACCCGCTGGGGCCGGTGCCCGGTTCTCAGCCGATCCGGGGGGAGCTCGCAAGTTGTGGGAAGCGGCTCTCGATCAACTGGAGGATATGACGGCCGATTTTGGCCGGGGCTACTCGACTGTCGACTTCGCCGACACCGATCGGCTCGTGGTTAGCTTCCGACCGGAATACAATTTGCAGCGTTCGTCTTGCGAGCGGCCGGATCGAAAGCAGAAAATCGAACAGGCGCTTGCCGTGGTGGCAGGGCGAGTGGTGCGGGTCGAGTTCCTGGCATTGGCGAGCGAGGCGAAGCCTGTCGAGCGGAAGGCGGGGCCCGTGTCGCGAGTCGCTCGGATTCGCGAACGCGAGAAGCATCCGATGGTGCAACAGGCGCGGTCGATGTTCGACGCCGAGATTGTCGATGTTGTCGAACCGCGAGCGGAAAGCGGTTGAACCGTGGACTGAGCGGCGGCTGTCCGCAGGCGGCGAGCGGCGGCGCGTCGAGCGGCGGGGCGGCGATTCGGCGAGCGTCGATTCG
>JBJTOW010000755.1:0-2814 GCA_046074805.1 Planctomycetota bacterium
CGCTTCGGGTCGATGGTCCTGCCGCCGCGGTCGATGCGCACGCCTTCCGGCCGGCCGGATTGCTCGCCCCACTGACTGACGATTCTGAGCCGGACCGCGCGCGTTTCCCAATCACGGTGGAAGTCCACGACACCGTCGAGATAGCGGGCCAGGGCGTTGTGCGAGCTGTCGGGCTGGTAGTAGTTGCGGCGCGGCTGGTGATACGTGGCCACGTTCTGCCAGCCTTCGTTACCGGCGATATCGATGGCCCCGGTTGCCGGCCCGACATACACGTCGATCTCGGTGCGTGCGCCGTCGACCTCCTTGATCGCCAGCCCGCGAACTTTGTGCGGCTGGTCCCATTCCATGGCATAAATCGCCGGTTTTCGTTCGCTCAGGATTTCGGTCCGCTCGGCGTCCCACTCGCCAGTGGCCGTGTTGATGGTCCCCGAGTTCACGCGAATCGTGGCCTCGGACAGCAAACCCTTCAGCCTCATCCGCAGGATTCGCATGCCCTCGATGCGACCGAACCACTCGTCGCGTTTGAGGGCGGGCTTCGGTTGGCCGCTCTTGGCCGGGTTGGCGAGATCAATATCCAGAGCATCGAGAAGCGCGTCGCTGGGCTTGAAGAACGTGAACCGCAGGGAGCGGGTCGAAGTTTCGGCCGGCATCGGAATGCAGTTCCAGGCGGCGAGTTTGCCGAGTTTCACTTCGGTCCAGTGGGCCTCCGTGTTCGGCTGCGGCGGATACGGCGCGTCCGGCTTCAAGACGCTGATGCGGAACTTGACGTCGGGATGGTCCTGCTCCGGCCGTGGGAACACCAGGCTGCCGATCGCGCGGTTCGCCTTGAGTGCGAGAACGATGTGCTGTTGCGGCTGCGTCCCCTGGGTGCTTTTCAGCATCAGGCCGTTGGCTCGATCATCGCCGTTGATGTGCCCGCCGAGCCGGAACAGGCTGAGGAAATCTCGCTGCGGGCTGACGGGAATGCCGTAGTTGTCGCTTCGCTTCAGGGTCGCCGGGAGCTTGGGCTCACAGTGTTCGATGTCTACCATCGACGTGTCGCCCGCGTTGTCCAGATACGGCACCGGCGAGCTGAAGGCGACGTAGACCTTGTTGTTCAGCGCGGCCAGTCCGACCGGAGTTCCCTTCCGTTCGGCGGTGGAGTTCAGCGTGAAGAGCGGCTTGCGTGTGCGAGTGGTGGCATCGTACCGAGCGACGGAATCACCCTGCCGGATGAACAGCGTCTTGCCGTCGGTGAACATGCTCTCCGCCGGGTCGCCGGTGCCCCATTTCTTGACCCCGTTGTAATCCGTTTCGATGAAAGCATGACCGCCCTCGGTGCCGCCCGCGCCCTGATACACGGTGTCGCCGATCACACAGACGGAACTCTGGTTGCCGTGGTTCGAAAGCCAACCGCTCTTCGGTGCGCCGGTCCACCAGGGCGAACTCTCCGGCGAGTGCTGCTCGACGTTGGGATACGGCGTCATCTGGTAATGCAGTTCGAGCGGCGGCGCGGAGATGACCTTCCAACGATAATCGCCGGGCGGAACCGTGACGCCGTTATCGTCCTTTAAATCCCATGGTTCGGCGTTGTTACCGGCTTGGCGAGGCACTTGAGCGAAGAGATTGCGAACTCGTCGGCCGTGGGCGTCGTCAATCACCAGAGCCGCTTCGCCGGCGCGCGGCAACGAGTAGGAAATCGCGACGGGCGGTGGCGTTTCCATCGTGCTCGGCGGCGCGGGGATCGGTCGGTTGCCGAGGTCCGTCAGTGCCGAGAACTCGCGGATCATCGCCGCTCGTCGCTCGCGCGGGTGCGTCTCCAGAATCACGAGTTTGAGCGCCCGCGTCGTCACTGTGGGAAACGTGACCGAGCATTCCGTTTCGTTTTGCGTTTTCTGCTTGAAGGCTTCTTCGAACCGCACTCGTTGCCAGTCCTTGTCGGAGGCGAGGGCCGGGTTGACGCGGTCACTGCCTTCGAATGCGAACAGGAGGAATTGATCGGCGTTGGAGAGTAGCCGCACGGCCGAGAGAGCTTGAGGCTTTTCCCAGACAAGCGTGAACCACGACGGATTCACGCTGCTGACCGGTGGAACGATGTATTTGCCTTCCCTATCTGGTCCCGTGTTCTGCCACGCGCCGCCCTGAATAACGCGACTTGGGTCGGCGCCGAAGGGCCCGCTGTCGCCCTGCGCGACGGCATAGGGCGTGAGGTTGAACAGCCGGTTCTTGAATAGATTCCAGCGGCGGATTGCGGGCGGATCGGCCGAACCCGTTTGCGTGCAGAGCAACGCGCGCGTGGCAAAACCGGCCGCACACGCCACGTCGTAACGGTTCCCGGTCTTCGTCGCGGCGAGCGGTTCCCAGTCGGCATCGCGAGCGGGATCACCCGGATACGCGGCGTCGGCCTTCAGCGCGCGAAACACGACGCTGCCACCCGCGCCGCTCTCCACCTCGGCCAGGAACGCCCCCAGCGTGACCGGCTGCTTGAACGCGAGCCGGTAGTAGACTGAACCCTCGTTCGCGTCGCCGGACGTGGCTGCTTTCCACCGGCTCCCCGCATCCTGCAAGTCCAGCAGCGCCGACAGCGTCGTCGGCGCGATCGCGTCCGTTCCGTTTCCACCGATCGATTGTGTTGCCGCCAGATCGATCCCGCTCACCGTCACGGCAAGCTCGTGAACCTCCGCGCCCTCGAGACGGATGCTGGCCAACCCGAAGCAGAGGAACATTGCTAGTAGCTTACTCGTCACGATCTGTTTCCTCTTATCTTCGGACAAACAGGCGCCGCGGTGCCGCCCAACGGCTCGGTCGTCAATAGTCCGCAATGCTGCCGTCTTT
>JBJTOW010000756.1:0-7010 GCA_046074805.1 Planctomycetota bacterium
GCACCACTCCAAGACTTTCGTTCGCGTCCACTCGCGCGAAGGAATGCAGCACGATCACCTTGCCGGTGTGGGGGACGAGCACCGGGGCGCGGCGCGCTCCTAGGGTGTCGACGACCGTTCCGAACAACTGGCCCGCCACGACGCTTTGACCCAAGACGACGGCAGGCTCGAAAAAGCCCGGCCACGGCGCCGGTAGATTGACCTGCATGTGGCCCGCTCCAGGCTTCGCGTCTTCCGCCACGATATGCTCGGTTGTCGACAACATCCCGGCATCAGTCCGCGTCGATGGCTCGGACAGCCCCGGAGTCTCGTCGACAAGTCGCTCGACCGTCGCCGGCTCGATCATCCGCAATTCCCCGAGAACACGCAGGCACCCACGCACATACGCGGCGATGCCAGCCGGATCGCAACCGCCTCCACCTAGATACTCGCAATAGATGGCCGGTACCCGCGCGTCCCGCGCGACCGACAGCGAGCGGCCTTCTAGCCGCCAATCGGTTCCCCATACCAATGGCAAGTCGAACGCGCGGGCCATCCGGCGCTGGGTTGACAGCACCTCGGCGTCTGGGTGCAACACGTAACCGGCGAGTGGCTGGACCTTGAGCCGAGTTCCACCGGTATGTAAATCGATGTAATAGTCCGCAGCCCGAATCAGGCCGCTCAACGCGAACGCAACCCGTTCGGTGATCGAGCCATCCGGGCAGCCAGGACATGTCCGGGCCAGATCTCGTCCATCCTCGGCGGTCCGCATTCCGCGAGCGAACGCGGGCTCGTTGACCACCGGCGCTACCGCCACTCGCCCCCGTAACGCTTCGGGACTGCTCGCAACGAGCGTTTCAAGAAGCTCGATCAGCCAACGGCACGCCGCCATCGGTTCGAACTCGTCGCCATGCACGCCTCCTGTCACCAGCAAGCAAGGACGAGCATCGCCGATCACTCGCACGGGAATCAAATACCCGGATTTCGGCGTGGAGCCGTCGTCTTGGTCTTCGTCTTGGACTTCTCTCTGGTTGTGGTCTTGGTTGGACATCGAGCGGTTTTCCTGGAAAAACGTCGAGCGATCGACGACAGTGATGGTAGCCGGATCGGGATGGGTGAATCGGCGCGTAATCATTGACTGCGCCGCGTGCGGAGACTGCCCTACGCGTGGAGGGTCATTCACACAGCCGCGACGCCGCCTCGCGTCCCGACATCCCCAACTGAATTCCCAACGCCAACGCAGCGTCGCTCGCCTCGACGATCCTCGCTTCCAGAGATCCTCGGGTGTGCGAAGCGGCCGTTCGGGCGTTCCTCGGGCGATCGCGAACGCCATTCCGAAGCGGTTCGCGATCGCGATATCAAAGATTCCGCAGCCCACGACACCGCGCGGCGCATTGAGCGAACAATACTGCCCGCCCGGCCAGCGGTACTCGCAACCGACCACCGTTTGTCCACCCAACTGAACGGGCCGATGGTCCACCACCGGCGCCGCTAGATTGTCGGTCATCTCGGAATCCTTATTTCGTTCTGTGGTTTGGCTTGGCCGCAGTCTCGACTCGTGATTGCGGGCAGGGGCTTTCGAAGTGGGGCGAGCGACGGACTGGAAGTCCGTCGTACGAAGAAGGTGCCGGTTCATTTTGGATGGCGGTTATTCCACATACACTTTCGCCTTTTCGCTCTGATAGCGGTAATAGACTTCGAGCGTAAGGATGGCGAGGGCCGTCGAATAGACTCGGCCGCCTTGGCCACCCCAGCGGGCGTCCGGGGTCCAACTGCCTCGCTCGCAGTTTTCGCCCCGCAATTGACGGGCGACAAGCCGGTTGCGAACGGCGTCATTCCAGCGTTTCCACGGTTCGCCACCGTGCTGGAACATCGCGAGCGTGCAGTTGTAGAGCAGGTAGTAATCGTCCTCGTCGCGGTTGCCCACCAGGCGAAGCAGCGGCAAATCGAAGGCACTGGACTTGTCGAACCCTTCGGCTTTCTTAGCCAGGTATTCAGCGCCGCTTTTTACGACTTCTTCATCTCCCCGATTGAGGAATAACTGGTCAATCAACATGCCGACGCCCGTTGTCGCCTCGCTAATCATGTGGTTGGGAGACGTGTAGCCGGTGCGGCCCGTGCGGCCGATACGGCATTTTGCCAAGAAACGCTCGATACCCGCGACGCATTCGGTCGAAACATCCAATCGCGCTTCCTTGCCGCTCTTAAGCGCCAACACTTGCCAGCCTGTGACCGACATGTCGCCACCCTCGGCTTTCGATTCCGTATATCGCCAGCCTCCGTCGTCATGTTGGGTGCGTTGGATATAGCGCAAGGCGTTTTCAGTCGCCTCGCGGTAGGGCGTGGGCGCGCCGGGCTGGGTCGCGACACCCACCGCGTTCGCCTCGGCGAGCGCAAAAGCGCCAATGCCATGCTCGTACATATAATGCTGATGCCGCACGCCACTACGCGGCTGATAAAGGCTACCGTCCTTTTGTTGCTGGCGGACGAGCCATTCGAGGCCGCGGCGGACGTTCTCCGAGTACTTCCGCTGATTGTCGTGAAAATGGCCGCCGGCTTGGAAGGCCAGAATCGCCAGCCCCGTCTGAGCGACCGCGAACGCGCCGCCGCTATGTTGGCAATGCGGGTCGCTGTCACAGCGCGAACGGGCGTGGTTTTGTAAGCAGTCCGGCCCCCAGTGGCCGTCTTCCGCTTGGTGGCGAGCGAGCCATTCCAGGCCTGCGTTCACGGCCGCCTCCGATTCCCTCGATCCACCATAACCCGCGATCCACGCTTCGCGGTTCGCTTGGGTCCGTTTCGCGTACAAGCCTTCTTGTTCGACGGTCGTGTTTTCAAAGCGGTCAATCGGCGCGATCGTGGCTTTGCCGGCCGCGTCAATCACGAGATCGCAAACCCGCCACAAATTCCCCCCTTGAACCGACCGAGGGCGGAAACGATAGGTCTGGCCGCCCTGGTACACCTTCACTTCGGCTCCCGACCGCGACAAAGCATCGGCGGCCTCGACGTCCGCGTTGTGGATGAAATAGTGGTAACGGCCGGGCTGCACGCCAAGCACCGTGATCGTTTCCGGCCCCTCGCCGTCCCGGTCATCCACATCCAAATTGACAAACTCTTTACTTGCCAAGTCTCCCTTTTCTTTATGAAAGACATGAAAGCGTTGATTGCCGGGCAACGGCCCTTCCAAATGGGCGTCCAAGTCGCGGGCCGAGCCGCCCCAAGTGACGACGAACCGGATCTGGCCTTCCGCCAATCCAGGGCTCAACGCCACTCGCAACGGGGTCGCGGAAGCGGCGGTAAACGGTGTCTCCAGTTGTTCGGTGCTATACCCATTTGCGGAAATCTCGACCGCTCCGTCCCCCTCGGGAACGTTTTCAAGGCGGAATTGGCCTTGCGCGTTGGTGGACGTTTCGAGCCCCGTGCCCGAGAGTCGCACCATGGCTCCCGCCACCGGCTGGCCTGTGGTCGCGCTGATCACGGTCCCGGCGACGACGGCGTCGCCCAACGCGGCTTTCGGTGGCGCGGTTCCGACGGTCAGGGTAGCCGTCTTCAGCGTCCAACCGGTCCGGTATCGCACCTGAATCGTGTCCTCGGGCCGCACACCAGCCCAGCGCCATTGCAATGTTTCCGGCTTCTCGGACGGCGCCACCTCGTCGAATAGCTCGGTATCGCGATTCTCATCCCGACGCCGAAAGCCGACGCGACCACTCGATACGGGCCGGAACTGGATCGCCAACCGCTCGGGATCGATAGCATCCCGGGTAATCGCTAACTCGGCGCCCGATAGTTCCGCGTAGGCCATCACGGCCGATCGGAAGTAGAGCGCGAACGCGGCCACGGCCAGCAGCAGGACGACGAGCGTTCCGAGCCCAAGCCCCCAATTTCCCCAACGTCGACGCTGCAACGTGCGTTGCAATGCCATCGCCTGCCGCTGGAGCTCGTCTGGCTTTCCGTTCTTCGGTCCGAGCACCACCGGCCCAGGTGGCGGCGGCTTACGAGGCGGCGCGGAAGACGGCGGCGGAGGTGGCGCCACTGGCTGCGATGAAGCGACAGTCACACTCGCGGCGGGAGCGGCAGACGCAGCGGGTGCGGCAGGTAGGGTGGGAGCGACAGACGCGGCCGCAACGACGTTCACGGCGGGAGCGGAACTTGCGGCGGCCAGCGACGGAGGCGTGCCCGGCGCGGGCGGGCGCGCCGGCGCGGGGGGACGGCCAGGTGGAGCGGGACGAGCTGGGGTCGCTGGTCGAGATAGCTCGCGACCGCAGGCCGCGCACCGCACACCGGGGCCGGTGGCCGTTGCCCCGGGCGACGACGGTTTGGCGGGCGACGCTTGGTTTTGGGGCCAGGCTTGGCCACACTGCGGACAGCCGCTCATCGACAACTCCTTCTTCGCTTCTCCGCCCGAAGTTCATTTGCCGCGTCGCTCGGGAAAACTCAGTCTTCCAAAATCCGGCCTTCGCTCAACACTTGTCCGAAATCGGCGATCGTTTGCACTCGGCCGGTCGAGCCTACCAAGGTCTGGTATTCGCCTCGCAAGTCGGGCTGAGTGAAGACTTGCAGCAGCACGCGCTGCTCGAGCAGTTTTTCCGCGACCATCGCCGCCGACTCGCCCGACTTCGCCGGCGCATGAAACTGGGCGTCGGTGACAAGATAAAACCGCCGCATCGCCTGTGGGTCGAATGGCAGGGCGAGCGCGGCGAGCAATGCATCGAGCGAGGATTCCGGCAGATCGCCGCCGTCGAACCGTCGTAATCCCTCCACGCCTTTCCGAAACACCGCTACATCATCGGTGAACGGACGCACGTCCCGCCAATCCGGCTCCGATGTGTCGCCAAACCCAATCAAAGCGAACCGATGCTGGATCCGCTGTTGCCGCATCGCCGCCGAGAACTGCACACAGCGATCGCGGAGCGTGGCGATGCTGCGGTTCATCGAGCCTGTCGTGTCGATCAGGATGACGATGTCCGCTTTGCTGGAAGTGGGAAAAATCCGCCTTTGCTCGCAGCTCCAGAATGAACCGCGATAGCGAACCCGCACGTCGATCGGCTCGCCCGGCTCAAACAGCCAAGACCACGAGCGGGTCTGGGGCCCGGGTTGCTCGAAGTAATCCATCACTTCGGTTGTAACACCGCCCGAGCGGCGCGAAAGGAACACGCGGCCCGGCCGGCGCACATCGAACGCAATCTCTACCCGTCCCTGACTGGCCGGATTTTGCGCGATCTCCAACGAGCCGAGCACGGCATACGAGCGGACTGTCGTCTGATACAGCCAGCCCAACAACGCCAGTAGCAGGACCAAGCCGATTAGGAACAGGCCCGCGAGCAGCTTGCCGCGTTGACCAGCGGAGACGTTTTCAGCTTCCAGCGACGCGATCCAACGCTGCAGCTCGTCGCTGCCTCCCAGACTGCCACCCGGATTCGCATTGGCACTGCCGCCGCCCGCTCCAAGTTTCGCCTTGGGCGGCGGTGGTGGTGGTCGGTTCGACACGGGGCCAACTCCTCTCGCAAACCTTCGACACGATGGTCGACATCCACGCAGCCACCACGGCCTACCCCGACGCTTCCGATGGAGTCGACTCAGCGGCAGGCGATTCGGCGACGACGCTCACCACGTCGTCGACACTCGGGATCTCAACAGCCTTGGGAGACTCGACTTCCTTGGGAACTTCGACTGTGTTGGGAGATTCGACATGCGTCTGCGCCTCACCATCCGTCTGCGCCTCGATATCCGTCTGCACGTCGATATCCGTCTGCACGTCGACATCCGTCTGCGCCTCGATATCCGTCTGCACGTCGAAAGCTGTCGGCACCTCGACCGACGTGGACGAGTTGTCATCGCCCGCAACGCTGTCCGTGGGCAACGGAATCTCCTCGGTTTCCACCAGTTCGGCGACAACGACATCGTCGTCGGCCACGGCAAGTTCCACGGTGGCGTTGAGGAGAAATGGCGACGGTTCATCGACGAACGCGGTCGGAACCGCCGATTCGGACGCCTCGATCACCGTGGAAACGGGCTCGTGGCCGACGCGGAGAATCATCAGCGTGGTATCGTCGACGCGCACTCGCTCGCTCGCATCCAACAGTCGCAATTCGCCCACTCGATGCGTCCATGCGTAGGCATCTTGTCGCCAAAGGCCTACCCAGTCGATCGGCTGGCCATGGTCGGATAGTCGATAGAGCCACTTCGCCAAAGCATCGCTCGACAACACAATCCAGTCGCCGGCTTGGCAGTCGAATTCACACCGCTGCAACGGCGGATTCGGTTGTCGATTGCGGCTCGAACTGCAAAAGGTCAGCGGATCGCGAGCGAAGTCGGCCTCCGATGTCAGCGGGAAACGCGCGAGCAGTTCTCCCTCGCGGACGTGAAACAAACAACAGTCGCCCACCGCGACGCTGCGACAGTGAAAGCCCGACAGTCCACCGCCGTTCGCCGCATCGCTGCCTGCCGCGGAATGGCCTCCCACGGTATCGCTGTCCGCCGAACCGTGCGTCGCGGGATCGTGCGATGCCCCGCTGCCGAGAGGTTGGATTTCGGCCCATAAGAACGCGGCATACGCGCCGCCGGCCTGCTCCAGCTTCGCCTTTTGCATCCAGGGCAGAGCGTGAATGTTGATCGACTTCGCCCACGCTTTGCGTTGTTCCAGAATCCAACCGTTGACCGAGGCGTCGTCGTCCCAAGCAGGCGGCGCGGCCACCGACGAGCTGGTCAGGAGCTGCGCCCAGCGACGGGAAAAAATCGCGGTCGACACGCCGTCCGCGATCGCGGCTCGGCCTACGCTCGGATCAACGTCGAACGCGTCTTCGTAGTCCACCAAGCTCGCCAAATCCTTGGCATGCCAGAAACACCGCGCATCAAACGCCATGAACTTGCTCCGGAGGATCCGGGGAAGAGAGGATCGGGTAAGGAGGAATTGGTTGTCAGTTGTCAGTTGTCAGAGTTGAGTGGGCGATTTGACGCTGCTCGCTGCTCCGAAAGCTTTTCCATGGTGACATCTGGGGATGGCACTCTGGTCGATGAACTTTCAATCCACATTG
>JBJTOW010000757.1:0-4219 GCA_046074805.1 Planctomycetota bacterium
GCCTTCCGATATCGCGGAGCGCAGCGGGCCGAGCTGTGACGAGGCGGAACAACGCAAGCCGACCACGCGTCCAAAGTCGCTAATCGTGTTTTGGACGCATGGCGGGTTGAGCCAGCAAGATACGTATGACATGAAGCCAGACGCGCCGGCCGAGTATCGAGGACCGTATCAGGCGATCGCGACCAACGTGCCGGGTATCCTGCTTGGCGAGCGTTTTCCGCGGCAAGCGAGGATCATGGACAAGCTTTCGATCGTCCGCTCGGTGCATCACGAAAACGGCATTCACGCGCCGTCGGCGCATTGGATGCAGACCGGCTTTTTTGGGCCAACGCTAGCTCGCAGCGCGCCGCAAAAACCGTCGTTCGGCTCGGTGATTTCCCGCGTAAAGGGCGCGCATCGACCATTGATGCCAGCGTATGTCGCGTTGCCAAAAGCCGAAGCGTTCGGATACCAAGGAGCCGTGTATCTGGGGGCCACGTACAATCCGTTCGAATTGAATGCTGATCCGAACACGCCACGCTTTGAGGTTCCCAATCTCGCGTTGCCGGGAGGGTTGTCCTTCGACAGCGTGCGCGACCGAGCGGGGCTGTTGCGCGAATTCGACTCGTTGCGTCGCGACATCGACCAATCCGGGGCGATCGCGGGACTCGATGGTTTCAAGGCCCAGGCGCTCGATATGGTGACCGGGCCTGAAGTGCGCGAAGCGTTCGATTTGACCCGCGAACCGGATGCGGTGCGCGATCGCTATGGTCGACACATGTACGGCCAATCCGCCTTGTTAGCTCGAAGGCTGGTCGAAGCGGGTAGCGTATGCGTGACCATCAACACCGGTTACTGGGACCATCACGACAACATTGAACCGAATCTCGAGCGTCATCTGCCGCCGCTCGATACGGCCATCGCGACCTTGGTGGAGGATTTGTCGGAGCGTGGACTCTGGGACGACGTGGTGGTGTATTGCGCTGGCGAGTTTGGCCGCACGCCGTTGATCAACGGCCATGCGGGCCGAGACCACTGGGCGAACTGCTTTTCGGTCGTGATGGGTGGCGGTGGAATAAAGGGTGGTCGCTTGATCGGCGCGAGCGAACCGAAGGGCGGCGCGGTGGTCGAACGACTCGTGACGCCCCAAGACCTACTGGCGACGCTCTACCGAGTGCTCGACATTCCGTTGCAGACACATTTTCAAGATTCGACCGGCCGTCCTGTTAGCATCGTCGGTTCCGGCCAACCGATTGGCGAGTTGCTCTAATGATTCGTCGTTGTGCCCACAGTCCATCGGACGCCGAGCGAAAGCCGACTCCAAGTCCTTCGCCGTGGGTCGATAACGGATGTCTTCGAATACGTTCTCGCGGCGACTTGCCTTCGATGTTCGCTCGACAAGGAGGGCGATGGACTGGGAAGTCCGTCGTGCAGGCGAACATGGCCACTTCAGAATTCCGCGATTTCGCATCCGAAGCCGCTACGATATGCCGCGCTGACTATGCGTCGGTCCGTCGCCGGTGACCCACCATCGGTACGAACGCCACCGCACCAAGATCCTCTTCAACCAACGAGCCGTCGGACCGCTTTTCCAAGACGAGCAACCGCTGGCGCCACTCGCCAACCGGCAACACCAGCCGTCCGCCCGGCGCCAGTTGTTCCACGAGCCGTTCAGGGATGCACGTCGGAGCAGCCGCCGCCAAAATCGCGTCAAACGGCGCCTGTTCGGGCCAACCGTGATGCCCGTCGGCGACGCGCACTTGAAAGTTGCGATAACCGAGCTTCCGCAATAGAGACTCGGCCGATTCCGCCAACGCCGGCACGATCTCCAGCCCGAACACCGAGCCCGACAACTCGCACAGAATGGCCGTTTGATACCCCGAGCCGACACCGATCTCCAGCACGCGGCTCTGTGGCGTCAGCCGCGCCAGTTGCGTCATCAATGCCACCACGTAGGGCTGGGAAATCGTCTGGCCGTCGCTAAGCGGCAACGGATGGTCTCCGTACGCCTCGTCGCGCCACATCTCCGGCACGAATCGATGCCGAGGCACACGCGACATGGCGTCCAGTACCCGCCGGTCGACAATGTCCCTCGCAGCCAACTGCCGCTCGACCATGCTCCGCCGAGCTGCTTCCCACTGTTCTTCCCGCATGTCATCCACAAACGGTTCAGCGGCTTCCCACGCTGTAGAGAAACTTGTCCGAGCGGATCAACAAGCGGTCGCCCGCCACAGCTGGACTGCTATTAAATACGCCGCGATCGGCCAAGTCGTTGACCGCCAGCAGTTCAAACTCGGGCTTGGCCGCGATCACAAACATCTTGCCCTCGCGAGTGAGGTAGTACAGCCGGCCGTCGGCCAGCACGGCCGACGAATAGAACTGGCCCGCTCGCTCCAGCCGCTCTTCGTACACAATCTCGCCCGTCTCCGCTTTCGCGCAGTAGGCAATTCCGCGGGAATCATGCGCCCAGTACAGATGGCCATTGTGATAGACGGGCGACGACACGTTCGATCCTTTCAAGCTCGTCCATAGCCGGTGGCTTTCCGTCACGTCGCCACTCCCGCCAGTGCGAACCGCCAGCGACGCGATCCCCGAGCGTCCCCCGAGGCAGTAGACGACTCCATCCGCCGCCACGACACTCGGAACCATGTACCAACCGATGTCCGTCTTACATGACCAAAGCGGCTCGCCCGTCGCCGGCGCAAACGCCAGAACGCGGCCTTGCACGGGCACGACTAACTCCTCGCGGCCGGACTTCGCCGTCACCACCACTGGCGTGCTCCATGACTCGCGAATCCCCTCCGCCCGCCATCGTTCCGCTCCCGTCGCTCGATCCAATGCCACCAACGTTCCGCTTTCCACGCTCGCGTTGATGAACACCAAATCCTTGTGAAGCACGGGCGATGGCGAACTTCCCCAGCCATGCGTGCCCGAGCCGACATCGGCTTGCCACAACTGATTTCCCTTGTGGTCGAACGCGAACACGCCCGTCTTGCCGAAAAACGCGTAGATCCGTTCGGCGTCTACCGCCAACGAGTTGGCGGCGAAACCGTGGTCGCGAATTCGCTGCTCCTCTGGCAACTTCGCCTTCACCGCCTTGTCCCAAACCGGCTTTCCATCCGCAAGTTTGAATGCCAGCAGGTGCCGTTGAAGATCGTTGAGATCGCCATCCGCCTCGCCCGGAACAAAGTAGCCCGTGTAAGCCGTGAGGTAGATCCGATCACCGAATACCACCGGACTTGAAGCGCCCGCGCCCGGCAACGCCGTCTTCCACGCCAACCCCTCGGTGCTGCTCCAGCGCACCGGCGGCCGCGACGACCTGGCAATCCCAAGCCCATTTGGGCCGCGAAACCGACTCCAGTCGTCCGCGAACAACTGTCCGTCCGCAAACGACCAAGCCAGCAACGAAACGGTCGCGACGGCGGATATCGCGATCACACGACTCACGAACGTCGGTGATTGGGATGGAAGGGGCCGAGTTGAACTGGGATGGGTCATGAGTTTGGGTCCGAGGGAGAGGGCAGTTGGCCTGTCGGTTGTCGGTTGTCGGTTGTCAGTTGTCAGTTGTCAGTTGTCAGTTGACGGATTGAAGGCTTTTGATTGAAGGCTTTAGTTTGAACGGTTCAAATGGTTGTTTTCAGTTTTCAGTTTTCAGATTCGCATGCGTAGCTTACCAGACTCCAGACTCCAGACTCCAGATTCCAACCTCCCATGACAACCGCTGTACGGTTTTTCGCGTCGGCCAGGATGGCAGTGGCTTTCATCGGGCTCGTTGTGTCCCTGTTGGCCATTGAGGCGGCGGAAAACAACGGATTCCCGTTCTACGGCGCTTGTGCAGCGAGCGATCGACGAGCGCACGCCGAGGAACATTGGGCTTTCCAGCCAATTCGCCGCCCGCGGTTGCCCGCGATTCAGGCGCCGCAACGAGCTCGCCATCCGATCGATCGGTTCGTCTTGGCGCGCCTCGAAACGCTCGGTGTCGCCCCCGCTCTTCCCGCCGATCTGGCGACCCTCCGTCGCCGCGTAACGCTTGATCTTATCGGCCTCCTTCCCACGACGGACGTGTTCGAGACCCGCGCTGAGACCATTCATCCGATCGACTCGCCCGAGTCGCTAGATTTTTGCGACGCTTCGGATGCGATTGCGCAGCCGGATGCGATCGACCGCGTTATCGATCGCCTTTTGGCTTCGCCCGCTTATGGCGAACGTTGGGCGCGGCCCTGGCTGGACTTGAGCCACT
>JBJTOW010000758.1:0-3044 GCA_046074805.1 Planctomycetota bacterium
GGCATCGGTTTGGCGGACGCGGAACGACACGCGGCCCGCGGCGTCTACCGAGAGTACAGTCCGGACATGGTCGATTCGCTCGCCGCCGAGTTCGCTGAGCTCGAATCGGAAACTCGAGCGGCGCTGATCGCCGAAGGCGTGTCCGGGGACGCGATCCGCTTTCGCAGGCAACTCGATTTGCGTTACCGCGGTGTCGATTTGCCGTTGTCGATCGAATGCCCGTCCGATGGCGACTACGCGGCCAGTTACGCGGCCGAGCATCGTCGTCGGTTCGGCTATGTTCACTCCGACCGGCCGCTCGAAATCGTCGCCGCCCGGGTGGCCGCCTTCGCGCCCGCCGCCGTTTCACTTCCCCCCTCGCGCCGCATAGACGCCGAGGTGGTCGCGAGCGAGTTGGCGGTTGTCGCGGGTGCGGCTGTCGCGGGTATAGAGACGGAGGGTGCCTCTGTCGCAGGTGCGCGGACGATGGGTGTGAGCGGATCGAGGGTGGGCGGAGCGAGGGAGGGCGGAGCGGCGCCCGTCTTCGAGCGTTCCACGCTACCGCCAGGCACACGCATCCTGGGACCGGCGATCGTGGTCGAACCGTACTCGACCACGGTGATCGACGCCGGCTGGAACGCGTCGCTGCTGTCGGCCGGCGAGTTGTTGCTGGAACGGACCGTCAAGTCGGGACCTGCGCCGCCTGCCGCCATCGTTGCCGATCGCGGTCAGAAGGCGGAGGGATCGCGCGAGCTGGGGTCTCGCGAGTCAGATTCGGAGGAGCCGAGTTCGCGCGGACCTGTTTCGCATGAGCCGGCTGTGCACGGACCCGTTTCGCATGAGCCGTCTGTGCGCGATCCGGGTTTGCTTGATCCGGGCACGGCGTCGCCGATTTATCTGGAGGTGTTCAATGGGCGGTTCATGGGGATCGCCGAGCAGATGGGGATTACGCTCCGCAACACGGCGATTAGCGTGAACGTGAAGGAGCGGCTCGATTTCAGTTGCGCGGTGTTCGACCGGGACGGCGATTTAATTGTCAACGCGCCACACATGCCGGTGCATTTAGGGGCGATGTCGGAGACCGTGAAGCGGTTGATTGCCGACGTTCCCGGCATCGCGGCGGGCGACGTTTTGGCGGTGAACGATCCGTACGCGGGCGGTTCCCATTTGCCGGATGTCACGGTGGTCACGCCAGTGCATGATCCGGTGACGGGGCGTCGAGTGTTTTTCACGGCGAGCCGCGCGCATCATGCGGAGATTGGCGGTGTGACGCCCGGTTCGATGCCGCCGTTTTCCCGGCGGCTTGCGGAAGAAGGCGTGTTGCTGCGCGGTTTTAAGTTGGTGGAAGCGGGCGAGCCGCGGTTCGACCGGCTGAGGAGTTTGCTGGAAGCGCCGCCGTATCCATCGCGGGCGGTCGCGGACAACTTGGCGGATGTGGCGGCGCAGGTGGCGGCGAATCGCCAAGGGGCCCGTGATCTCGAACGGCTCGTCGAGCGTTACGGGTTGGCGGTGGTCGAAGCGTACATGGGGCACATCAAGGCGGCGGCCGAGCGGAAGGTGCGGTTGGCGTTGGCGCGGTTTCCACGGGGACGGCGCGAGTTCACCGACAGGCTTGACGATGGCTCGCCGATCACCGTGGCGATCGACTTGCAGGGAGACTCGGCGACGTTCGATTTCACGGGAACGGGGCCAGTGCTCGCGGGCAATCTGAATGCCAACCGCGCGATTGTGACGGCCGCCGTGCTGTATGTGTTGCGGTGCTTGCTGGACGAGGACGTGCCGCTGAATCAGGGAGTCCTCGCCCCGGTGCGGATGGTGTTGCCCGAGTGTTTGTTGAATCCTGTGGCGGGCCCGACGCCGGCGGAGAGTCCGGCGGTGGTGGGCGGCAATGTGGAAACGTCGCAGCGGGTGGTCGATGTGTTGCTGGGCGCGTTGGGATTGGCGGCGGCGAGTCAGGGGACGATGAACAACCTGTTGTTTGGCGACGTCACTTTTGGGTATTACGAAACGATTTGCGGCGGTTCCGGCGCGACGGCGAACGCGGCCGGCGCGGACGCTGTGCATACGCACATGACGAATACGCGGTTGACGGACCCGGAAGTCATGGAGCGTCGGTTTCCGGTGCGGGTTCGCGAGTTTTCCATTCGGCGCGGTTCGGGCGGCGCGGGATGTCATCGCGGCGGCGACGGCATCCGGCGGCGGATTGAGTTCCTCCGGCCGCTAACGCTGTCGTTGCTGACCGAGCGTCGCGGGCCTTATGCGCCGTTCGGCTTGGCGGGCGGTTGCGCGGGCGAACTCGGCCGCAATCGTCTGTTCCACGCCGACGGCTCCGTCGAACTTCTACCAGCGAAAACCCAACGCTCGGTCACCACGGGCGACATCATTGAAATCGAGACCCCCGGCGCCGGCGGCTGGGGCCCGCCTTGAAATGCGACGTGCGACGGCATTTATGCCCTGCGAAACCGCCGCAGTTTAACCGTTTCCGTTTTGGACGTTAACCAGTTCAAACAAAGGTGTCAGGAACCGATAAGACAACAATTTTTCGGTTCCTGACACCTTTTTCGCTAACGAAGCAGAAACGCATCAAGCTTGATTGACGGGTTTGGGGTGGGGATGGGATAACTCAGATTGATCCGAGCCAACAAGACTGCTTGTCACCACCACGACGCATGGCGATGTCGACGATGGACCTTCAATCGATCCTTCCGCGGGCGATGACGCTGTTTCTCGCCAGTGTCGCTACCGCTACCGCCGCCGATCCGCCACTCTTGGAACGCGACGTTCTACCGATTCTGACCAAGCACTGTATGGGCTGCCACGGCGGATTGAGGAAGTTTGGCGGCCTCGATCTGCGCACCTTACCCACCATGCTGGCCGGAGGCGAATCGGGACCGGCGATCACGAGCGGCAGTGTCGACGCGAGTCACCTCTGGAAACGCATCGTCACCGACGAAATGCCCGAGGGAGAGAATCGCGAGAAGCTGTCGGCAGCCGACAAGAGCACGCTCAGGGCGTGGATTGAGGCGGGGCTGCCAACTGTGGCCCAGCGCAATACAGAGGTCGCT
>JBJTOW010000759.1:0-5116 GCA_046074805.1 Planctomycetota bacterium
CACGATGACACGAACCGCCCACACGCCTTGTACTACGGCTCGCCGATCGCCGACCTGCTCTGAACGATCGGTAGCTGGCGATATCGACGCGTGAACCGTGGCTGTGTGCCACCGGAAGATCCGCGAACGCTCACGAGGTCAATCTGCCTGCGTGTTCCAAGCAATTCAGTGCGCATGCACCCCGCCATTGGAGTATTCGCCGTTCACGTGATCGCGTCGAAAACGGTTGGTCGAATTCTGGGGTGCTGGCCCCCCCAGGTTCCATTCAAGAACTGATCTAATCACCCCATGGGTCGACCGTCACGCAGCCTCGGGAGTTCCTCGCGTCGCGGGCGTCTCCGCGAAACAACCGCGAGCGTTTTCAGGACCGCGTCAAAAGACGTAACGTCTATCCTCTGAAATTCTTGCGAACAAAAAATCGTGGCGGTTTGAAAAAAAACCTGCGGCAATGCCCCGAGGAGCGAAAAAAGCTTTCTGGCAGGACAGTCTAGCGGGGACTGGTTTTTATTTTTGTTGGCTCGGCATTGCTGAATTCATCAATGGCCGCCAGGGCAAATTGGTCGCGTGCGCTGTATTCCTGAGGTGCCTGTTTGGGACAACTACGCCAATCCCAGCTCACGCTCACCGATACGAACCGACATGAGTCGCTATGCCTCGACATGCCCCAACTGGGTGCGTAACGAAAAACACGACCATTCAGGGCAGTGATATTTAAGCGTGTCGCCGATTACCTTGCTTTCCCAAGGGTCGCCCTTGTGACCAGTGGTCTAATGAACTCTTCAATGTCCCAGACATTGACGAAACTCGACAATATCTTGGGACTGCCCTAAATTGTTTTCCAGCAGCATCTTACCGGCCATGATGGACCGCGAATCGAGCCGGTGCCGCAACCGTCTGCGAAAAAAACGCGGCCACGTGCCGACTACCCGCAATTTGACGTAACCTTATTTAAACAAACACATTGCGAACAAAACGTTGGGAAAATTTCTCGTTTGCTTTCGAAAGTAGGCGATCCGGGTCGAAACCAGCTTTTTGGCGAGACAGTCAAGCGCGATTTCGGCTTCATTCTTTACGCCCGGCCCAGCTGACTCACGACTAGAATCGCAGCTTTTTCACGCGTCTTTCGAGTGGCATTCATGGAACGCGGTAGGTGTCAACGCGCAGAACGCAGATCGGCCGAGCTGCTTAACGGGCGAATCGGACACACAGACATTTATGGCGGCAGTCACGCTTAAAAAAATTTACGCGGGCGAAAGGGGTGCGGGCAGCACGGCATCCCCCAGCCATGAGATCGCCATTTAAATCGCTTATGGGCGCGCTGGACACCCTATCAGTCGCGAACATCCGCAACGCCGTCGATAGGGCACGTTTCGTGTCTACGTCCATGCGCTCTTTCCAACCCACGCATCAAGGCACCGGTCCGCACGGTGAGGGGAGAGTTTAACTTCCGCCAGTCCAGTGGCGAATGTCGAGTCGCATCGCGGCCGCCACGCAAGCCAACCACCGGAACCGGCGACTGACCAGCGGAACCGCTTGCGACCACCGCTTGCTGCTAAACCCGAACCTCTCCCAAGTAGCCGGCAACTGGTCGGGGACCGCCAAGGTTGGTGTCGGCAAGGTGCCTTGGCCTTCAGCGACACTCGCGTTTGCTACTCGACTGGCCTCCCCCGCCCCATGGTCCGCGCATGGCGGTGCCGGCCTGACATCCGCCTCGCCTGTCGCGGCTACCGGGACCGACACAGCGGCGACGGAGCCTTGACACGCGTTCGTTTCGAGCCACTCACAAAAGACATTGAGCGGCAAACGATGAAAGAGCGGCGAGGCGCTTTGGAAACGCGCGGCGGTGCCTCTCTGACCAGAATCCACCGCTATCTCGCGTTCCGCGACGACATTCGCTTCCCCGTTCGAAGCAGACTCCGCTCCGTTGGCAGCGCGGGCGATCGGCTCCTTCAACATCAGCATAAACCAGCTGATGCTGCTCAAACGCCGCTTGCGCTCGTTGACCCATTTCCGCCTGGCCGATAGTTCCTTCAGCAACTTCTCGCCAATCAACGGCTTCAACTCCAGACTCGCTCGCGACAAACGTTGCCAACGCTGGGTCACTTCCCGCCCCTTCCATGTTGCCGCAAGATCCGGGCGGTTGCGGAGGATCACATGGAACTGATTGTCGATGATCGAGAAGTCGGACACTTGTACCGCGAAGATCGACGCCAGATCCTCAACGCGTTTGACGAACCATTCGCGACGATGATCCACATCCAATCCGCCCTTGGCGCGGTCCTGAAATGAACTGCGACGCACACATTGACTGGTGCAGTGATACGTACCCACCTTGCTATCGTCGATGAGCAACCTACGCGCGCAACGGGGCATGGAAAACCTCCTCGTCCATTCGAAGAATGCCCCACGCTCGCCAACCGCCTCCGTTTCCGGTTCCGTTTCCGGTTCCGAAACCGCGTTCCGATAATCGGAGACTCGCTGACTTCGCCAATTCTTCGCGAATGGACATCGCTCGGCCAGTTCCCCAACAAATTATTCCGGCACTTCCAACGACCATTCGACGTTCGGCCCAAACACGCTGCCATCGATCGAAGGCCAATGCGAAAAAAAATGGCAGGCAACCGCACAAAACCGCACCACGCCTGCGAAGCTCGCTGAGCCTCACGACTCGACTCTGCAAGGCACCCCGTCGCCAAACCAAATCACGCCACAAAAAATTCCCTCAAAAACGCGAAAAACTCAAAACACAGGCAAAAAGCTGCCCTTGGAACGCGAGTCACACCCCGCCCACGCCTCTTTCCGCAAAAAGTTCCTGGAAACGAAAATCGCTGTCACACGGCAGGATGAATGTGGAAATATCCAGAGGAGGCTTCGAGTCCACCTCGAAACGACACTCAAGACTGTCTGTTTCGACACCAGCCGTTCCCGTACTAGCCGTTCCGACATTTGACGTTCGCGTTCGTTCGGCCGCATGCCTCGGCATGCCGTAGGTCGGACATCAACTCGACTCGCGCATTGCCAACCAAGATTTTTTCAGGGAGTCAGGGAGAAAACAGCCATGTCCAACGAAAGCGGATGGATCGCGGGTTACGACGGCGGCCGTCGCAGCTTACTCCGCATCGGAGCACTCGGCATGTCCGGGTTAACTCTCGCTGAATTGTTCCGGCTGGAATCGCTCGGAGCGGCCCCTGACCGCGTTGCCACCGAAACACCCGGAACGCCTAGGGCGGCTGGCGCGAACGCTACACCTGGCTCCGATGGCGTCGACGGTCGGCTGAAAACCGCGCCGCGACGCGTCAACTCCGTCATCGTGTTGCACATGCGCGGAGGCCCGAGCCAACTGGACACCTGGGACATGAAGCCCGAAGCGCCCGTGGAGATCCGCGGCGAGTTTCAGCCGATCCCCACTTCAGTCCCCGGACTGCAGATCTGCGAACTTCTGCCAATGACGGCCGCGATCATGCACAAGTGGTCGATTGTCCGCAGTCTTCAGCATCCCCATCAGTACGGCGACGTGAGCCACTCGCGCGGCGACCAAGTCGTGTTCACGGGATATGGCCCCGGCACGGACGACAACCTCAACATCCACCCCAGTATGGGAAGTGTCGCCGCCAAACAACTCCAGGCCCTCGATCCGGCCATGCTGGCCTACGTCATGATCCCGCGGCGCATCCCCGGCACCGATTCCGCTTATCTGGGGCCCGCCTGCCGGCCCTTTGAAACGCTCGCCGACCCCGCCTCGCGCAGTAAAAAATTCTCCGTTCCCAATCTCTCGCTGCCCAATGAACTGGGGGTCGCCCAAGTCGAAGATCGGCGGCGTCTGATGAACGGCCTGGACCGTCTCCGCCGCGATGTCGATGCCAGCGGAGCCCTCGACGCGGTCGATGGCCATCAACAGCGGGCGTGGGAAATGATCACCAGTGCGCGGGTTCGTGAGGCGTTCGATTACGACTCCGAACCTCAATCGGTCAAGGATCGCTACGGTTACCCGCGACCCTACACGCCGCGGATGGTCGCCGGTGGCGATAACCCGGGCTGGAATCAACGCCTTCTATTGGCACGGCGACTCGTCGAAGCGGGCGTCCGACTCGTGACCGTGGATTGCCGCTGGTGGGACACCCACAACGATAACTTCTGGTCGCTGAAAAACGGCTTCTTGCCGCCCTTCGACCAAGCCTATTCAGCCCTCATCGACGACCTCGATCAACGCGGCCTACTCGACACTACCCTCGTCGTGGCTTGGGGCGAACATGGCCGCACACCGCGGGTCAACTCGACCGCCGGTCGCGACCACTGGATGAGCGCCTTCAGCGCCGCGCTTGCCGGTGGCGGCGTGAAGGGTGGACGGGCGATTGGAACAACGGACGCCCATGCCGCCATCGCGAAAGACAATCCCAAGTATCCGCAAGACGTGCTGGCGACCCTCTACCGGCACCTCGGAATCGACGTGTCCGCCTCGTACCGCGACCATGCCGGCCGCCCCCATCCGGTGCTTCCGTTCGGCAAACCCATCAACGAACTGTTCGCCTGATCGCTCGGCCCGCTCCCGGAGTTAACCAGGGATCGCCGCACCTTGCTTAAATCGCTACCGCTCGGAGATGAATCAGCTCGGCATGCCTTTCGAAGCCCACGATCACTATGGCCGCTTCCGCTTGCAGGATCTCAACCGCCCCGTCGATGCGGCGGGCGCAGTGGTGGACAGTGGCGATCCAACGCTTGACGGCCCCGTCCAAACAGCCGTGGAACTGATCGAGCGGTTGGCGGCTTCGAAGCGGGCGGAAGAAATGTTCGTGCGGTACGCCTTCCGCTTTTTCCTTGGCCGCAATGAAACACCGCGCGACGCGCGCACGCTCCGCGAAGCCCATCAAGCCTATGTTGCTTCGCAAGGCAGCATGAAGACGCTGGTAGCGTCGCTGCTCAGTTCGGACTCGTTCCTTTACCGCATTGAGTCTCCCTAATGAACCGTGCCATGCCCGGTTGCAGTGCCATGCCCGGTTGCAGTGCCAGGTCCGGTTGCGATACCAGGCCCGGTTGCGACGTTACGCGAGGGTGCCGCCTTATGTCAGCCCATCGTTCCTCATCGACCGCTGTGCGGCGAAGCCAGCGTTACCTTGCC
>JBJTOW010000760.1:0-3906 GCA_046074805.1 Planctomycetota bacterium
CATCGCAGGGGTCGCAGCAATCGGGCGGGTCGCTCAGCCATTCGTCCCAGTAGATTTCGCCGCAACCTGTGCGGCAGGCAGACTTTTCGGCGAAAGTGGTCGGACCACAACTGGAACAACGCTGGCCGCTCAAAAACTGCAGCCCGGATGTAAACCCCGTACCATGCGGTACTGGCTCGCCGAATCGATTCACGCAGCAACCGCTCGCGCCGACCAACGCCACCGCCACGACCGACAACCATCGCAAATAGGACTGAATCATGTCACCGTCCTTGTAACCGGCAAACTTCGTAACCGGCAAACTTCGCATCCGCCAAGCTTCGCATCCGGCGAACCGCGCATCTGGCAAACCCCAGGTGCCCCGCGAGTCCCATGTTGCGGCATTCCGCGTCAAGACGACATCGCTTACCGCAAGTTATCGGCCGCAAAACCGGCAAAATCCAAAGAATCGCTACAATCAGAAAAGTTCGACAGTTCGCGATCGCCCGCTTACCGCTCGCCAACGTCAAGCCGCGACGGGCTAAGATCCAGCCAATTCGAACGGATCCGTCTCGGTTCGAACCACCTCGAACCACCTCCATCCCACTTGAACCGCGACCACCTTCTAGCCAGGGGAGAAAAACGACGTGCGTGACCAACTGATTCCGCTTCGTTCACAGCCAATCAACGCGACCCCACCGAATCCGGGGAACGCAAGCCATACGGCCACCGCGAAGTTCGTGCTGGCCCGACGTTTTTCCGCCACGCTCGTACGCGCCACGATGGTGGTCATGGTGGCGAGCGCGACGATGGTTGGTCCAAATAGCGGACTGGTGGGCGATTGTCTTTCGTCGTTGTCCCTGGTGCCGTCGGTCGCGACAGCGGCCGATCCGCCTAGTGGTTTTCGACGGCTGTTCAACGACCAGGATCTGGCGGGATGGCATGGGATGGGGCATTTCGACCCCTACAAGCTGGAAGCGTTGACTGCCGAGGAACGGGCGAAGAAATTGGCGGCCGACACCGAGGACGCCAAAAAGCATTGGCGGGTGGAAAACGGTGAGTTAATCAACGACGGTCACGGGGCGTATCTGACGACCGACGAGGAGTTCGGCGATTTCGAGTTCCACATCGAGTACAAGACGGTGGCGTTAGCCGACAGTGGCATCTACCTCCGAGCGACACCCCAAGTGCAAATCTGGGACTACACGAAAGCGGGCGGCAAGTGGGATCGAGGGGCTGATCTTGGTTCGGGCGGATTGTTCAACAACACGCGCGGTGCGCCGGGACGCGATCCCTTGGTTCACGCTGACAGGCCGTTCGGCGAATGGAATGCGTTCCGCATCAAGATGGTTGGCGAACGGGTCACTGTTTACCTGAATGACCGCCTGGTGGTCGATCGCGCCAGGCTGGAAAACTTTTGGCAACGCGACAAGGCGCTCCTCCGTCGCGGACCGATCCAATTGCAGACTCATGGTGGCGAGATCCGCTGGCGCAATCTGTTCCTGCGCGAAATCCCGGCTGAGGAGGCGAACGCCTACCTGCGCGATTGCCGCGGGGACGGTTACCGCGATTTGTTCAACGGCAAAGATCTGGAAGGTTGGGACGGCAGCGTCGCCGACTACGAGGTGAAGGATGGCGCCATTGTCTGTCGTCCCGGCAAGGGCGGCGTGCTGTTCACCAAAGAACGGTTCACCGATTTCGCGTTTCAAGCCGAATATCGGATGCCCAAGGCGGGCAACAATGGACTCGCTTTGCGCTACCCCGGCCAAGGCCGCGCATCCTATGTCGGGATGTGCGAAATCCAACTGCTCGACGACGAAGACCCCAAATACGCGAAGCTCGACCCGCGTCAGTACACGGGCGCGGTCTACGGCATGGCCGCGCCGCAACGCGGCTACAATCGGCCGCTAGGCGAGTGGAATTTCATCGAAGTGGAAGTTCGCGGTCCGAAAATCTTCGTGGAGTTGAACGGCACGCGGATCGTCACCAGCGATGTCAGCCAGATCACTTCGTTCATGAACGATTTGCCGCATCCTGGCAAAGACCTGCCCGGAGGCGCCGTGGGCTTCGCGGGCCACAGTGATCCGGTGGCCTTCCGCAGCGTCCGAATCAAGCCGCTAAGCGTTGAGCCGGCCCCGGCTGAGAAAAATTGAAGTTGCACATTTTGGGACGCAGAAAGCGTTGGCTAAACGCCAACAGACATCGTCGCCTTAGCGCAACGCCCCAGGAACTGGTGAGAGCAAGGTGTTGTCTTGGCCGAAGGCCATGTTCATGACGCCCTGCTGGCCGCGGTGAATATGGCCTTCGGCCAAACGATTCGTCACGGTCCGAATCCCTGGGGCGGTGCCCCAGTCTACGGTGAATTTGGCCTTCGGCCATAAAAACAACGCGGCACTGTGCAACTATGCAACTGTTGGAAACCACTGCGCCGCCTCGCGTCGCGCAGTGGCCCGTTGAACGGCGACGCCGCCCATTCTTGAGGAGCCGACAAATCCGATGAGTGCTGCCTCGGACTTCATTCCTCCAACCTCCATTGCAGCGGACTCCATTGCAGCAAGGGCGAGCACGCGAGGCGCCGTTGACGCCAGTTCGCTCGCTTCAGGCTCAAGACCTGAGGGTCGCCGCGAGCGGATCGTGGCGGTGCTGGGCGGAAACGCGTTCGTCGCGCCGGGCGAACCGTTGACGATGGACGGCCAGTTGCGGTTCGCTCGCCAGGCGATGGAGCAGCTTGCGCCGCTGCTGGACCAACACGCGCAATTGCTCGTTTCGCACGGCAATGGGCCACAGGTGGGGCACATGCTGACCCGAGTCGAGGCGGCCGTGGGTCTCGCCTATCGGCAGCCGTTGGAAGTCTGTGTCGCGGAATCCCAAGGGGAGTTGGGATATGTGCTTCAACAGGCGTTGCAGAACGTGTTGGCGCGACGTGGCCTGACCCGATCTTGCGTGACCGTGTTGAGCCAAGTCGAGGTCGCGGAGGACGACCCCGCATTTGCCGCACCATCCAAGCCGATCGGCGGCTTTTTCACCGCCGAACAGGCGCGAATTCTCGTCCAACACGGGTTCGCAATGTCCGAGGATGCGGGACGCGGCTGGCGTCGCGTCGTTCCATCGCCCGCGCCACGACAAGTTTTGGAATTGGAAGTCATTCGCCGTTTGCTGGACGACAATGTCGTCGTGATTGCCGCCGGCGGTGGCGGTATCCCGGTCGTACGCCGCGATGATGAATGGGCGGGTGTCGAGGCGGTGGTCGACAAAGATCACACGGGCGCGCTTCTGGCAATCGCGGTCGATGCTGATCTGCTGGTCATCCTGACCGACGTGCCCTGCGTTTATCGGCAATTTCGCTTGCCGCACCCCGAACCGCTCACCACATTGACCGTCGCCGACGCTCGGCGGTTTATTGCGGCTGGCGAATTCGCGGCCGGCAGCATGCTGCCCAAGGTGGAAGCGGCCGCGCGGTTCGCGGCGACCGCAGGTCGTCGAGCCGTGATTTGCAATCCACAGAACCTTGCCGAAGCGCTCCAGGGACGCGCCGGCACTCAGGTTCTGCCCGACGTTTCAAACGCAACTCCGACATCGGCTTGGCCGGAAACCATTCCGAGCGCACTTCCAATCGCCTTTCCGATCGTCGCCCCCGGAGCCGCCCGCAGTCCACTCCGCACGCTCATTTTAGGTGCGGCGGGGCGAGACTTTCACAATTTCCAAACTTTCTTCCGCGACCGTTCGGATTACTTGGTGTGCGGGTTTACGGCGGCGCAGATCCCGTACATCGCGCAACGCGAGTTTCCCGCAGTGCTCAGCGGACCACGGTACGCCAGGCCGATTCCGATTTACGCGGAGGATCGGTTGCCCGAACTGATTCGCGAGCTGGATATCGAATGTGTGTTCCTGGCGTACAGCGACTTGTCGCACGTGGACGTGATGCAC
>JBJTOW010000761.1:0-10225 GCA_046074805.1 Planctomycetota bacterium
CTCGTGTACGGATTGTCGTGACCGGGAACGAACTCTTGCCCGCCGGCGCTCCACCGACAGACGTGCGGATCGCCGACGCCAACGGTCCGATGCTCGCGGCGCTCGTCGCCCGCGACGGTGGTCTCGCCGTCTCGGGCGGCATTGTGCCGGACGATCCGGAGGCGATCGCCGAGGCGCTGCGGTCCGATGCCGACGTCGTCATCGTTTCGGGCGGTTCGAGTGTCGGCAGCGAAGACCACGCTCCCTTGTTGCTAGCCCGGGAAGGCGAGTTGGCGGTGCATGGCGTGGCGATGCGGCCGGCGAGTCCCACGGGTATGGGCACGCTGGATGGACGGCTGGTGTTTTTGCTCCCGGGCAATCCCGTTTCGTGCCTTTGCGGCTACGACTTTTTCGCCGGCCGTGCCATTCGCGTGCTCGGTGGACGTCCGGCCGACTTGCCGTACCGTCGCGGCTCCGCAGTGCTCGCCCAACCGATTGCGTCGGTAGTGGGCCGGGTCGACTATGCCCGCGTGCGTCTGGGAAGCGATGGCCTAGAGCCGCTCGGCGTCGCCGGCGCATCGCTCTTGAGTTCTACGACACGAGCCGACGGCTTCGTCATCGTGCCGGAAGAAAGCTCCGGCCATGCGGCGGGCGAAACGGTCAGCGTGTGGTGGTACGACTAGCTCGATCGGCTCCCGCGTGGCGGGAGCGTCTCGCTCCCGTGCCCGCGCGAAAGCGCCGCAGCGCGTTGGCCACCGTTGCATTCCTCGTACGACGGACTTCCAGTCCGTCGCATGGCGTAACGCAACACACGCTCGAAAGGCGGATGCGCGGCGTAATACATCATTCGCGACGGACTGGAAGTCCGTCGTACAAAAGAAAAGCGCGACGGACTGGAAGTCCGTCGTACAAAAGAAAAGCGTGACGGACTGGAGGTCCGGCGTACGGCGGAAGAGTGCCGCCTCGAAAATCGCCAACCGAGGGCAGCGGGAGCCAGAGGCTCCCGTCACGTGGAGGGAGCGTCACGCTCCGAATGCGGCGACCGCTTCAGCTTGCTCGGCGTGGATCGAAAAGAGCTTGTCCAGGCGTAGCACCTTGATCACTTCGTGGATGTCGCGTTTCAGGTTTGACAATCGGACGGTGCCCTTGATGCCGCGGCACTTGCGATCCAGTTTGATCAAGTTGTTGATTGTCGCGCTGGAGAGGAACTCGACGTTGGCGAAGTTCAGCACGATCAACTTCCGCTGATCGCGGTCGACCAACGCGAACAACTCTTCCGCCAGTTCATCGATGACCGACGGATCGATGATCTTCTTGTCCTTGAATTGCACGACCGTGACCGATCCGATGTCGGTAAGCTGGATCCGTTGATAGAGCGACATTCCAGAACTCCGGCCGGCGAACGCGGACAAGGATGGCGGAAAGTCGGATATCTTAGGCGGTCCGGTCGGCTTGTCAAATGGCGTCAAGCTCAGCGCCGTTGCTTTGGCAACGGTTAACTTCCGGAGGCCGAACGACTTTTTATCCGTCATCCGTCGCGACGTTTGCCGCCTGAACGACTGGCCGGACGGCTGACTACCCTCCACCAGGGGGCCGCATCGCGAAGCTATGCAGCACAAGGACTCCACCGAGCGAAAGCAGGCTGAAACCTAGCCACCGTGGAGGGCGAACGGTGCGGCGGATCTGCGGAGTCGCTGGAAGAAAGCGTCGCAAGTCTGGGCCGACGGCCGCGATCGTTGGGCCTTCCGAGAACTGCTGAGCGAGGTACGTCGACGACTTTTCGTTCAGTACGAACGAGTCCAACGAACGGAATTGCCACCCTAATAAGAGCGCGACAATCCCCGCCGCGAAGTAATGGTTGCGATTTAATTCCATGGTCGATCTCCTGAAGCTGAGACACTGAAAAGCTAGCTAATTTCCCGGGGTTTGGCGAAAATCCGCGCCGTTCCAGCCAGGATCGCGACTTTTTCGATTCAACCTGTGCGGGATGTGCCGAATTCAGCGACTTTGTGGATTGCGACAGCCGGTTCTGTCGGCCTTCGCGACCGCTTTCGGTGACGAAGCCCACCCGCGGCGCCCGCGAAGCAGCGAAGCATTGCCGACATCAGGCGACGTTGACGTAACTCGGCAATAACGCCACACTTACCCGCGAGCGGCTAGCATTTGGAGCAAGGGTTTCGGCGTCTCTTATGAACAATCCGACGCGGGAAGGCCGAGAGAATCTGTGGTCGAGAAGCTTGATCTCGCTGCTGTTCATGCAGGCCTGCACGGTTGTCAACGACAACGTGTTTCGATGGCTGGCAGTGGGCATAGGCAAGCGGTTTGTCGAGCCGAAATATGAGTCGGCCGTATTGGCGGCGGGCGCGTTGGCGTTCGTCATTCCCTACCTGCTGCTAGCAGCACCGGCCGGTTACCTAGCGGATCGATTCGCGAAACGCCAAGTCATTCTGGTGTGCAAATTCGCGGAAATCATCCTGATGGTTTTGGGCGTGTTCGCGATCGCCAATCGCAGCCTCGTCGCGCTGTTTACGATTCTGGTGTTGATGGGCGCCCAGGCGGCATTGTTCTCGCCGTCGCGGTTGATGAGTCTGCCAGAGCTACTGAAGCCATCGGCGATTCCAGCCGCCAACGGGCTGATGGGACTGACGACAGTCGTCGCCTCGGTGGTTGGAGCCGTCATCGGCAATTGGCTGACGGACCTAACGAGTCCCGAGGGGCCGGGCGGGCTGAGGCTATCCGCGGCGGTCTTGATCGGGGTCGCCGCGGCTGGCTACGGCGTTTCGTGGCTGATGAGTTTCGTGGCGGCCGCCAATCCGTCGTTGGCGTTTCCCTGGAACGCCCCAGTGCAAACCGTGCGCGACTTGCGCGAACTCTATCGGCATGCGGGACTATTTCGAGTCGCCTTGGGGATCGCGTTTTTTTGGAGCCTCGCTTCGCTGGCTCAACTGAATATCGATCGATTCGCGTTCGACAGCGGGGCGCTCCAGCAATCGGACGTCGCGCCGTTGCTCGCCGCTCTAGCCGCCGGCGTTGGTCTTGGCAGCGTGCTGGCGGGAATCTGGTCGCAGGGGCGAGTGGAACTGGGAATTGTGCCCTTGGGTGGACTGCTGATCGCGGTCTGTTCGATGGCGTTGTTCCTCGTGCCGGGCCAGTTGGTGGAACCTGTCCGCGACACGGCCACCAAGTCTTCCGAGACTGTCTCAACCGCCATGCCTGTCTCAACCGCCACGCCAGTCTCAGCCGCCACGCCAGTCTCGACTTCCACGCCTGTCTCGACTGGAGCGTCTATCGCGAATGTCGCGCGCATTCGGACGAGCGAATCGATCGCGACGGCCGCGAACGCCGCAGAAGCAGCGGATGTCTCGATGGATGGCGTGAAACGAACGAAGCCAAGCCACGGCATCTACACTCGATCCTACGGTTTGGCGGTCGTTCTTCTGTTGCTTTTGGGCGTTGGTGCGGGGCTTTTTGATGTGCCGCTAGAAGCCTATCTGCAGCACCGCAGTCCAGCCGTTTCCCGTGGGTCGCTGTTGGCCGCCAGCAACTTTCTCACTTTCGGCGGAATCTCGCTTAGTTCGCTTCTGTTTCTGGCGATGCGGGCGCCGGTTCGCGCGGATGGATCGGCGTTGTTCACCGCGCGGCAGATTTTTTTGGTCTGCGGAGTCATGACGATACCCGTCTGTGTGTACATCGTGTGGCGGATTCCGCAGGCGTCGATCCGTTTTGTGGTGTGGCTGGCAAGCCTTCTGATCTATCGGATCCGGGTGCATGGTCGGGATGGTTTGCCGCCCGAGGGAGGCGCTGTGCTCGCCTCCAACCATGTGTCGTGGCTGGATGGCTTCTTATTGATGATGACCAGTTCGCGTCCGGTACGGGCGATCGCCTGGGTGGGATCTTTGGAAAACCGTTGGGTGCGGGCGCTCGCCGACCTCCATGGCGTGATTCCGATCGACCCGGCCAAGCCAAAGTCGATTGTCAAAGCGCTCAAGACGGCGCGGGAAGCGGTGGAACAAGGCGAACTGGTCGCGATCTTCCCCGAGGGCGGAATCACGCGGACGGGACTGACGCAGGCGTTTCGGCCGGGCATGCTGCGAATCGTGGAAGGCACGAAGATTCCCGTTGTGCCGATTTACCTGGATGGACTCTGGGGCAGCCTGTTCAGCTTTTCCGAGGGCCGATTTTTCCGCAAACGGCCGAAGGCGTGGCCCTATCCGATCGACATCCACTTCGGTCAGCCGATCGCCACGCCGACGGATATTCAACAAGTTCGTCAAGCTGTCCTCGAACTCGGCTCGCAAGCTGTTGCCCAAAGGACTCGCGCTATGCCCATTGTCAGCCGTCTATTCATCCGCCGCGCGAAACAACGCAAACGCGGCTTGAAGATCGCCGATTCCTTAGGCGCCGAGGTTTCCGGCGGCCAGACGTTGATGCGGGCGCTGATACTCCGTCGACTGCTCCGTCGCCACGTGCTGGAGAGCGGCGAGCGGATGGTGGGGGTATTGCTGCCGCCGTCCACGGGAGGCGTAATCGCCAATGCCGCGTTGGCGCTTGACCGCCGCGTTTCCGTCAATCTGAACTACACCGTCTCCAATGACGTGATGAACGCCTGTGTCAAGCTGGCGGGCATTCGCCACGTGCTGACGACGCGGAAATTCCTCGAGCGTTTCGAATTCAAACTGGACGCGGAAGTCGTCTTTCTGGAGGACCTGCGCGACAAGGTTGGATTGGTTGACAAACTGGTGACGGGCCTGCAGACCTATGTGTTGCCGGCGGCGGCGGTCGAAGCCTCGCTGGGACTGGGCGCCGTGAAGATGGACGATCCGATCACGATTATCTTCACGTCCGGTTCGACAGGTACTCCCAAAGGCGTCGTCTTGACATACGGCAACGTCGGTTCGAACGTCGAGGCGATCCAGACGGTCGTTCGTCTGAGCAGTCAGGATGTGCTCATCGGCATCCTGCCGTTTTTCCACTCTTTCGGCTACACCGTGACGTTGTGGACGGTGCTGGGACTGGACATCGCCGGCGCCTATCACTTCAACCCGCTGGATGGAAAGCAGGTAGGAAAGTTGGTCGAGAAATACCGCGGGACGGTGCTGCTGTCCACGCCGACGTTTCTCCGCACTTATTTGAGGCGGTGCGACAAGGAGGAGTTCCAAACGCTGGATGTCGTCGTGGCCGGCGCGGAAAAGCTGCCGATCGATTTGTGCGAAGCTTTCGAGCAGAAGTTCGGAGTGCGGCCCGTCGAGGGATACGGCACGACGGAACTTTCGCCGTTGGTCTCGGTGAACATCCCGCCATCCCGTTCGCTGGGCAGTGAGCAGGTTGATCGTAAAGAGGGGACCGTCGGCCGCCCCATTCCTGGCGTGACCGCTCGAGTGACCGACCCCGAAACCGGCGCCGTCCGGCCGGTCGGCGAGGCCGGAATGCTGTGGATCAAGGGGCCCAATGTGATGCAGGGCTACCTGAATCGCTCGGATCTGACCGACGCCGTGATTCGCGATGGCTGGTACATGACCGGCGACATCGCGGTGCTGGACGAAGACGGCTTCATCAAGATCACCGGACGAGAAAGCCGCTTCTCGAAGATTGGCGGCGAAATGGTGCCCCACATCCTTGTCGAGGAACACCTGAATAAGATCATCGGCGTCAACGAGGAAGAGGGGCTTAAAGCGATCGTGACCGCCGTCCCGGACGCGAAAAAGGGCGAACGGTTGGTCGTGATCCATACGGCGATTCCGCAATCGCCGGATGCGCTGCAGCAGGCGCTCATGGCCGCCGGATTGCCGAATATCTACATCCCGTCCCCGGACTCATACTTTCTCGTGGAATCCCTCCCGATTCTCGGTTCCGGAAAACTCGACCTCAAAGCCGTGCGCCAACTGGCGCTCGATAAAACGGCCGGATAACGCGCAGCCAAGCCAGTTTTCGGGAAGGCACTCGATAGTCGACAAACCGGCGGAAAACGCCCCGGGGATGCGTCGCAGGCCGCCTCCCAAGATCCCCCGTCAAGCTTGGCTCGTTTCTTGCCGAAAGAGCGAAAGGGGATATAGTTGCCAGTTGGGGCGGGATTTCCAGGTATTCGGCGGTTTAGCGGTGGCCCATGGACGCCGTCCACCGACCGCAGTGAGGAGAAGCTTGTATGCGGACGCATTCCTTCAGCCGTCGCCGTCAGCCACGCCCAATCAACCGCCGACGCTTCGGCTTGGAGCGTTTTGAGCCACGCGCTGTGCTTGCTGCGGTCGACACGGCGTTCCCAGAGATGATCCCCGATCCGCCTGGGTATTCGCTTGGTGCTCAGCTACCGGAAGCGTTCACGGTGGAGTCCACGCTCTTCATGGCCGAAATGGAGCCGACGCAGTCCCAACCGATGTCTCTCCAACCGACACTTCTGCAATCGACGTCGCTCCAGCCAACGTTGCTCCAGCCATCTTCTGTTCATCTCGCTCACCGTTCCGCGTTTTCGACCCGATTCATCACTGTCTCGGGCGCGGGTAACTCAGACGCGGCTTCGTCATCTTCGACGCGTTCCATGGATGCTGAAGCGGAAAGTATGAATGCCGCGACAATCGATTCGCTCGTGCTGGCCATCTCACGGGCGCTGGGCGGTAACAAAGTGGACGCAGGTGGTTCAGGCTCGGCAAGTTCGACCGCAATGCCGCTGGGGCTGCTGAACGCGTTGGCCGTTTCGAATTCGGCCGGCGTGGTCGATTGGCGTCAGTACGCCGGCTTGATGGCGATGGCCCATAGCGGACACGGCGCCGGGACGACGGTGGTGGCGGCCAGCGAGTCCGCCGTGGCCAGCGGCCACCATGGAGAGGCGACTTCAGGAGTCGCGGTGGTGGCGGTCGCCGATAACCACAGCGATCACAGTAGCAGTTCGGCTCCGGCGTTCGCGTCGGCCGCGACAGTGGTTGCGGGCGAAGGCGAAATGTCGACCTGGGAACGTCGAGACGCGAACGGTTCTGGCGGATCACAGGGAGGTCTTGCGCACCATGGTGGAGTCGCTTCCGCGAAGGGAGTCGGCGGAGTGGAACTCGCCAAAAAGTGGTGCACCACCACACCGCTCGCCAACCGCTTGGTCACGACGCTCGAAGGCAAACCGACCTGCGATTGCAAGGAGACGCCTCCACGGGAAGGAATCGCGAAGTATTTGCCGGCCGTGGCTGGAGGAGTGTCGAAATTCGACAGTGGTGCGGCATCGACCATGGCGGGTTGGAACGCCTTGAGCGATGGAAAGTGCCGTTGGACGGAAGCGGCCGAGGACGCGATCTTGGGTTGGTCGGCGGACCACATCTGTTCAAGTCGCCCTGTCGATCAAGCCATCGCCTCGCTGACGGCCGCGCTGCGGAACTCGACGGCGAATCGTGGGACCCCGACAGACGGGACGATTGCGCGGTCGAGCGACGTGACAGCGGTGGACGCTCTCCACGGTGGCGAGGACGGCATGGTTGAGTCGCTGGGTTTACCGTCCTGGACGGAGCGTCTCGACTGGTTGGGGACGGCTTTGGTTGTCGCGGGCGTCTACCTAGCTCCGTGGATCATGAAACGCGAGGAAACGGAAGCGGACCGCCGAGCGGCGGAAGACCACGCTCGCAACCGCTGGCAAGTCGAACTGCTATAGTCTTTCGTTGTCAGGTTGACTGCGAGGGGTGTCCATGAGACGCCTCGAAGCGTTGCTGTTGCGGATGGAACTTGGCGCCACTCTCTCGTTCAGGTGCCTCATGGATGCTGGACCGACATGTCGGTTGCGGGTTATGGGCGGGATCGCTCTTCTGCTGACTGGCGTTGTTTGCGGAAACGCGTCCCGAACATCCACTGCGGCCGACAATCTTTTCAGCCGCGACGAGCGTCGGCGGATTGATACCAACGCTTTGTGGAGCAGCCGCGAACAACTCAATCCGACCGCGATCGAGGCTGCGGGAAGCGTGCTGAATTGGCTCATCCTGCAGACTCCGTTGCCGGAAGCCGATCAGCAGCGATTAGCGTTGGCGGCGGCCGAAAAGGCCCGTGGTGAGCGTCCCTGGGAGCCGCCTCCACCGGCGGCCGCGGCGCTCTTCGCCAAACTTGCCAAAAACGTGCCCGATGGCCTGCGTTCCCCAGGCGTTTCTTGGGAACTATTTGTCGCGCGGGATCTGGAACCGCGCAGCCGGCTGGTCGGCGATCGGTTTCTGATCGTCGATCGCCAGTGGCTACTCGAGACGCTCGACGCGCCTGGTTCGGGGACCGAGGCGGTGGCTTTCGCGCTGGCGGGCGAACTCGGCCACGCGGTGCTTGGGCATGCCCGCCAGCGTCTGCAGCGGCAATGGTTAGAGTCCGAATTGCGACGTGACGCCGCGGAGCGTCCCGTGGATCAACCCAAAATCGAGCAGTTGTTGGATTTGCTCAAAGCCATGAACACGATCCTCGAACCGGTTTACAGCCGCGAGGAAGAATACCGCGCGGATCTTTTCGCGCTGCAGCTTTGTCGGTTAGCGGGATTTGACGGCGAGAAATGTCTCGATGGGTTGCGCCGCGACGCTATCCAAGACGAACCGACGTTGCTCGACGAACCGCCGCAACGCGACGGGATTCCGCCGGTTGAACCGGAGCGGCTGAAATTCCGTCCCGGCGAGGAGCCACCACGGGCCGCCCCGCCCCGCTTCGTCGACCGCCTGCGCCGCCTGCGGTTGGAGCTGGACGGAACCTACTACGGTCCGCGTTGGGGACTGTTTGAATTCGACCGCCAGTCGGCCAACCTTCGTCGCGTGGAAGATGGCCAGCTTGAGGATGGAAGGCCGGCGATCATTTGCGTGCACGGAATGGAGTCGAGCAGCGAGGCTTTCATTCCGATGCTGAAGGCGTTCGCGACGGACGCTTCGCTGGCCGATCGACGGCTGTTAACGCTGGAGTATCCCTCCGACGACAGTCTCGCCCGCACCGGCCGATTTCTTCGACGTGAATTGTCGCGGGTTCGCGCCCGGATTCCGCGTGTCGACTTGGTGGGCCACAGCGCGGGCGGACTGGTGATCCGCCATTTCATCGAGCTGCAAGGCGGTGAATTCCACCGAGCGATTTTCGTCGCCACTCCGCACCAAGGCTCCGACTTGGCAAAACTGCGGCGTTTCCTGGAAGCGAGCCAGTTCGTCACGAACTTGCGTCTAGGCGAGGACGAGGCGCTGCGGCAAGCGGTGGTGGATGGCCGCGGGCAGATCACGTTCGACTTGCAGCCTAACAGTCTGTTTCTCACGGAACTGAACCGTGTTGCTCCGGGAACTCAACGGGACCGGTATGCGATTCATCGTGGACTCACTCGACGTCCCGTGTTGATGCTTGCCGGTGCCATGGCTCTGAACACCGCTCGGAACGAAATCCTCGCCAGTTTGCCGCCATCCGAAACGACAGCTGCCCGACTTGGGCGTTCCGCGCTTGAATTGCTGAGCTTTCCCCCCGAGTTCACGGATGGCGACATGTGGGTGCGGACAGCCAGCGCCGACCTACCCGGCGTGCGATCTGTCCAAGACTGGCGACTGCGCCACACCGAGTTGCCCCGCAGTCCCGAAGTGATCGCAGCTATTGCCCAACAGCTGCGATCCGCCCCGTGAAACGACCACGCCGCCGTCTTTGGAGTGCGGGGCCGAAGGCACCGCTTTCCCCTGGGACGCCACGTCATCGACACAAACGCCCAACGAGCGGAACGATCTTGGAACGCGTGATCGCACGCACGACTCAACTCGTCGGCAACGCTAAAGCGGCGCCCGGGGGCGCCGCACTCCAAAACGAGCACGCCACCGTCTTTGGAGCGCGGGGCCGAAGGTACCGCTTTCCCCTCGGACGCCATATCATCGACGCGAACGCCCAACGAGCCTAACGACCTTGGAACGCGTGATCGCACGGACGACTCAACTCGTCGGCAACGCTAAAGCGGCGCACGAGGGCGCCGCACTCCAAAACGAGCACGCCACCATCTTTGGAGTGCGGGGCCGAAGGCACCGCTTTCCCCTCGGATGCCACGTCATCGACACAAACGCCCAACGAGCGGAACGACCTTGGAACGCGTGATCGCACGGACGACTCAACTCGTCGGCGGCGATAAAGCGGCGCCTGCGGGCGCCGCACTCCAAAAAGAGCACGCCGCCGTCTTTGGAGTGCGGGGCCGAAGGCACCGCTTTCACCCTGGATGCCACGTCATCGACGCAAACGCCCGACGAGCGGAACGACCTTGGAACGCGTGATCGCACGGACGACCTTAACTCGCCGGCAACGC
>JBJTOW010000762.1:0-6948 GCA_046074805.1 Planctomycetota bacterium
CCATCGCCGCCGGCCTTCCTCAAGGAGTTCCGCATGCAGTTGTTGAGCCATCCACGATCCCGATCGGCGTCGCGAGAGAACGGGATTCGCTCCCTCGAACGCTGCGAGGGTCGACTTGCCGCCAGCGGTTGGCTGCCATTCACGGTTCTGGCGATCGGTGTAACGTGGATTTCGGGTACTGGCGCGGGCCGCTCGGCGTCGTTCGCCCAGGAGCCGAAAGCGAACACTGCGCAAGTCAAAACGGAGCAATCGAACACGGCGCAAACGAACACGACGCAAGCGAACACGACGCCAGCGAACGCCGCGCAACCCAACGCCGCGCAACCCAACGCTGGGCAGGCGAGCGATCTGGCGTACGATCCCACGCGGTTCGAACTGACCGCGCTCGCCAGCGGCTTGCGTCAGCCGATGGAGCTGTGCGTCGCTTCCACCGGCGAAGTTTTTTACATCGAACTCGACGGCAAGCTGAAAGCCTGGTCGCCCGCCCTGCGTGGCGGTCCGCCACGGCTGGTCGGCGAGCTAACCGTCACAACCGCCCAGGAGAACGGCTTGATCGGCATGGCGCTCGATCCAGAGTTCGCGGCGAACAGTTGGATTTATTTGCAGTACTCGCCGCCCGACTTTCCGGGACAGCATATCAGCCGCTTTACGATTCGCGACGGTCAATTGGATTTGTCGTCGGAAAAGTTGTTATTGAAATACGAAGAGCAGCGCAAAGAGTGTTGCCATCATGCGGGATCGATGCAGTTTGGGCCGCGGGGCGAGCTGTTCATCGCGACTGGCGACAACACCCATCCGCATGGCGATTCGCAGGGCTACGCGCCGCTCGACGAGCGGCCGGATCGCGCTCCGTGGGACGCGCAGAAGTCGTCGGCGAACACGCACAGTTACAACGGCAAAATTTTACGGATCAAGCCGACTCCGGACGGCGGGTATGAGATTCCGGATGGCAACCTCTTTCCGCGTGACGGTTCCAAGGGGCGGCCGGAAATCTACGTCATGGGGTGCCGCAATCCCTGGCGAATGACGGTCGACGCCAAGACGGGCTTCGTGTACTGGGGCGAAGTCGGACCGGACGCGGGCGGCGATGGTCCCCGAGGTCCCCGGGGATACGACGAAATCAACCAAGCCCGCAAGGCGGGCAACTTTGGCTGGCCATACTTCATCGCCAACAACCAGCCGTACGCCGATGTCGACTTCGCGACGGGACAAGTCGGCGCCAAATACGATCCGCTCGCCCCGATCAACGCGTCGCCCAACAACACGGGCGAACGGCAACTGCCGCCAGCGGAACCGGCGTTCCTTTACTATCCGTATGGCTCGTCCACCGAGTTTCCCGAATTGGGACAAGGCGGACGCACAGCCTGCGCAGGGCCCGTTTATCACTATTCAGCGTCTTCGACGTCGCCCACCAAGTTCCCCGCCGCCTTCGACGGCAGGTTGTTCATTTTCGAATGGACGCGGAACTGGATCAAAACGGTGCGGATGGACGAGCAGCACAATCCGGCGCTAATCGAGCCGTTTCTGCCGAACCAGCCGTTCTCGCGACCGATCGATATGGAGTTTGGCCCCGACGGATCGTTGTACTTGATTGAATACGGCGAGACCTGGGGATTGAATGCCAACGCCCGACTGGTCCGCATCGACTACATGGCGGGCAATCGGATGCCGGTGGCCGTCGCTAACGCGGAAAACAACATCGGCAAAGAGCCACTCGCCGTTAAATTCTCCAGCCTCGGTTCGCTCGACAAAGACGCCGGCGACACGCTGAGCTACGAATGGAAGGCGATCGGGGCGGCAGCCGACTCGGTCCGCGTGATCGCCCGCGAGGCGAATCCGACGGTCATGTTCGACGAACCCGGTGTCTACACGGTGGAACTGACGGTGTCCGATCCCCATGGCGGTCGCCGCTCCGCGACCGTGCCGGTTGTCGTTGGCAACTCCCGACCGAAAATCCGGTTTGTGGAACCGGCGGCCGGTGGGTTCTTCGATCCGGACCAGCCGATCGCCTTCAAGCTGTTGGTCGACGATGCGGAAGACGGCACGAACGATTACGAAGTCGCCGACCGCGATGATCGCGACTTTCTCGATTCCACGGCCGTGTCCCGCGTGTCGCTCAACGCCGTGTTCGCGGCCGGCCCGCCGCCGTCGGCGGCAGGAGGACCAGCGGAAATCGGCCCGCCGGGCATGCGTTTGATGAAGGGCAGCGACTGCTTCAATTGCCATGCCGTGGACCAGAAGCGAGTGGGCCCAACGCTGTTGGAAATCGCGACGAAGTACCGCGGCCAGGCTGGGGCGATCGAGACGTCGGTGCAGCGGGTTCGCAACGGTTCAACGGGCGTCTGGGGAAAAATCCCGATGATTCCCCATTCGCAACACACGGTCGATGAACTTCGGGAGATGGTGAGTTGGGTCTACAGCCTGCAACCCGACGGCTTGGTGCGTGTCTTCCACGGCTTCGTCGGCGAAATTCCCGTCGCTAAAGACGAAGCGGCGAAGGCGGGGCACTTTCGCCTGGAGGCGAGCTATGCCGACCGTGGCGCGGGAACGATTCCACCGCTCAACGCGTCCGCGACTTTGATTCTCCGCCCGCGACGGCTTGAAGCCGAGTCCGCGGACGTGATCGGTGGTCCGCAGGTCTTAGGCGCGGGCAGCGCCAGCGGCGGCAAGTTCATCGGCGCGATCAACCATGGCCACTCGCTGCGGTTCACCGACATTACTTTCGACACTGTGCGTCGAATCGGGCTGCGGATCGCGTCGGCCGGCGCTGGTGGAGCGATTGAACTGCGGCTCGACAAGCCGGATGGTCCGCTGCTGGCCACCGTCCCTGTGGAAGTTAACGGCCACTGGGAGAAGTTTTATGAACGCGTTGTCGAGCTGCCGCCGACAAGTGGCCGTCACGATCTCGTCGTGCGGTTCACTCATCCGGGCAACGCCAGCGGTCTGATGAATCTCGATTCGCTGCATTTTCAAACCGGTTCCGCCACGCCATGACGTTTTCCGGCTACGGCGAACACCAATGCCGCGCGGCCGTCATGAATCGTGGCAGGAGATGAGAGGGCGGGTGAGGCATGACGTGGTATGAGCGGCTGACGGGGTGCGTGGAAGAGTCGCCGGAACAGGTCCGGCGGGACCTCGAGGTTGTCGGCGACCGATTACGCAGCCGGAAGAATGGCCGTTCGTGGCGATGCGGACGGCTGGAAACACCGACGCTCGGGGAGTTGCGTGCGCGGGTGCGGGAGTTGTCGCCCGCGCGACGGGCGACCACCGTGTGCGAACTTGTGGGGGACGTGCAACGCTTCCATGCCGACCACCGCCATAAAGACGCTTTCTTCCAGGTTGCGTCGCAGTTCAACCTGTTGGAGATGATCAGCCCAAGCGTTACCCCGGAACGCGGCGTCGGCGGGTACGAACACGATCGCACCCAGGGGCCGGCGTGCGCGATTGCGGCTGGCGCGGGGACGATCTACCGGAATTACTTCGCGCCCGCGAACGGCCGCATCGGCCAGTCCGAAGACAATCAAATCGATTGCCTCGCCGACCTTGGCGCACTGCTGGGGAACGCCAGCGGCCAACTCTGGCGAATGGTGAACGGTTACGCGTTGCCGACGGCTGCGGGGCTTGCCGCAATCGACGACCGGCTGGCATCTCTGTCCGATCGCGATTGGGATGCATTGCGGCAGGTGTTGCGGATTGGTCTTCATCACGACACGCAGGTGACGTTGGAGAGTTGCGAACACGTCGTTTCGCAGGCGTATTGCTCGGCGCTGCCGGTCGCTTACACGGATCTTCCCGGCGCGCTGTGGAAACGGTTCGCAACGCTTGTGCTCGAGGCCGCCTACGAAGCTACGATCTGCGCGGCCATCGTGCACCAAGCTCGGACCGGGTGCCCACGGGTGTTCCTAACGCTGCTCGGTGGCGGCGCGTTCGGAAACGATTTTCCGTGGATCGCCCAAGCTGTGCGACGAAGCCTGTTGCTTTACGCCGACAGTGGACTGGAGGTGGCGATCGTCAGCTACGGCCAGTCGAAACCGATGGTGAGGCGTTTAGCTGGCGAGCTTTCAGGCGAAATCGCCGTGGAATTCAACAAGACCGGAAGCGTCTAGGATCAGCTGGGCCACGACCAGTTCGCCCGCTGACCGGTAACTGGGCCCCGCAAGCCAACGGGAAACACTGGCGACATTTTCCTATGTTCCGGTTATCTTAGGTGCAGTTTCGCGCGGAAGCGGCGCGGTTCCCGAATGGCAACGCGATGGATTCGTGTTGGTTCGGACCGGCGTGCTCCTGTCGGCACATCGGCGAGGAGGCCGCGCGGCGAGAAAGGATTGGGGCATGAACCCGTTTCACTCATCGCTCGCTGTGTCCCCCGAACGTCCTCGAGTCGTCGTTGGGAAGTCTAGACTTCCGCAGCCGCTCCCAACGCCGCTCCCAACGCCGCTCGTTCGCCGGCCGGCCGTGTCCCCCGTATCGTTGAACGTGGCGTTCACGCTGGCATTTACACTGGCGTTCGCTCTGGCATTGACGGCCAAAACGAGCGTTTGGGCCCAGAAACGCGAGGATTCCAATGTCGTCGCCGCCTTCCGCGCCGCGCCGCGTGAGCTTTCGCTGCGTTTGACGCGGGCCAAGAAGGCGATCGAGGAAGAGCAATATGCCGACGCGGTAGCGGAACTGGGCCGGCTTCTGGCCGAACTGGATCGGGCCGCCGATGGCGGAGAGGGTGTTGGTGGCGAATCCGCCGCTAGCGATGCACCCCAGGATTACTTTATCGGTTCGCGGAATGAACAGGGAACGCATGTCAGTTTGAAGAGCGAAGTCCAGCGGTTGATTGGTGAAATGCCCGCTCAGGGCCGCGAGTGGTTCGAATTGCAGTTCGGTCCCGAAGCTCGTCGCATGCTCAATGAAGCGATCGAGGCGGGCGATGGCGGACGGCTCACGTCGGTTTCCCGTCGGTTTTTCCACACGAAGGCGGGCTACGAGGCGACGCTGTTGCTCGGCCGATATTACATGGATCAAGGCCAGCCACTCGCCGCGGCGCTGGTATTGCGACGGCTATCAGAGTCGCCTGCGGCGAGCGGTTTCGAGCCCGAGCTATCGTTGCTGGCCGCGACTTGTTGGATTCAGGCTAATCAACCGCAGCGTGCGCAGACGATCCTGGGAGCGCTTGCGAAGACGGCGGCCGGGGCGGGCCTTCAGGTAGGCGGCAAGCCGTTGGAACTGCCGGCCGACGCGAACTTGGCGAGGGAACGGTTGGAAGCCCTTCTCGCACTGCGACTGCGCGATGGCGGCGGGCCGCTCGCACAGTGGATTCTTTTCCGCGGAGACGCGGCGCGGACCGCCCGGGTTACCGCCGACGCGCCGCTCCGCAATGCGCGGTGGCGAGTGCCGACGATCAACAATCCCAACGATGAACGGCTGGCGGAGAAGTTCGCCAAAGAAATGTCGATGCAGGGTACTCCGCCGCTGCCCAGCCTCCAACCGCTGGCGGTGAACGATTTCGTGCTGATGCGCACTGCGGAAGGACTGCTGGGGGTCGATGTTCGCACTGGCAAGCGTGTTTGGCCGTACCCTTGGGACGAATCGGACCCGAGTCAAACGGTGGCGGCGAGCCGTAATCGAACGGCGACGCGGCAGCGGGTCAGTCGCGAAACTGAATTGAAACAGCGGCTCTTCGACGACGCCGCGTTCGGGCAGATCAGCAGCGATGGCGACGCTGTTTATTTCCTGCATGACCTGCCTTTCGCGAGCACGAATCAGCAGCAGATCATGATCCAGATGCAGGTTCGGGGCATGAATGGCCGCGGGACCGGGTCTCAAGGCAATCAATTGGTCGCGTTGGATACCCGCCGCGAGGGAAAATTCCTCTGGAGCATTGGCGATGGGAAGGGATCGGCTGGCGACGACCCGCGGCTGGCCGACGCCTTCTTCCTTGGCCCTCCCCTGCCCGTTCAGGGCAAGCTGTTCGTCCTGATGGAAATCAATTCCGAGGTATGCGTCGCCGCGATCGATCCGAAAACCGGCAAGCTTGAATGGCAGCAGCAACTCGTTCAGCTGGAGTCGCGGACCATCAACGTCGATTCGAACCGGCGGTTGGCTGGTTCCAGTCCATCGTTTGCGGACGGTGTGCTCGTCTGTCCGACATCGGCGGGCGCGGTGGTCGCCGTGGATATCGCCAATCGTTCGCTGCTGTGGGGATTCCAGTACAGCCAGTCGCAGAACGAGACGCCGCAAAACGGCGTGTTTTTCGCGCGGAACATGCAATTCGCGCAGCTTAAGGCGTTAGGTCAGCGTTGGAATGACGCCACGGTGACGATCGATGATGGCCGGGTGTTGGTTACCCCCGTCGAGTCGAATGAGATGTACTGCCTTGATTTGCTGACGGGAAAGCTGCTGTGGCCAGCTCAGAAGCGAAACGACTTGTTGTTCGTCGCGGGCGTGCATCGCGGCAAAGCGGTTTTCGTCGGCAAGAACAACTTGGTCGCGGTCCAGATGAGCGACGGAAAGCCAGCTTGGGCGAATCCGCTGGAGATCCCGGAGAAGGCCCTGCCTAGCGGCCGAGGCGTCCATGCTGGCGCGCATTACTATCTCCCCACGACGGCGCCGCAGCTGCTAAAAATCGATATGGAAGCGGGCAAGATCGTTGAGACTTTCCGCACCAGCGAGATTCTCGGCAATCTGATTTGTTACCGCGACGAGATCATCTCGCACGGAATCGGCGGACTGGCCGTGTTTCCGATGGCGGCCCCTTTGCGGGAGAAAGTCGCCGCCAAACTGAAAGAGAAGCCCGACGATACCTGGGCGTTGGGCTCGATGGCCGAACTGAAGGCCCATGCCGGCGAGTACGGCGATGCGGTGGCGCTGCTGCGGGAAGCCCGCGTCAAGAACCCCGACGACCAATACCTGCGCGGGCTGCTGATGCAAAACCTGATGAACGCCTTGCGTGACGACTTC
>JBJTOW010000763.1:0-4092 GCA_046074805.1 Planctomycetota bacterium
GTTCGAGCTGAACTGGCGAAGGGCCAGCGGGACGACGGAGCCTGGGTCAACAAAACGGCGCGTTGGATGGAGGGGGACGCCAATCTGGTCACCGCCTACGCGCTGCTCGCCCTGGCCTACTGCAAACCGTAACGCCAGTTCGAATTCAGTAGGTCACGAGCGATTCCGCTAGGCGATCATGAGCGTCGCGGTCCGAAGTGGACCGCGCAAGCCCCGTTTTCACATTCCTCGATGCGTCCGAATCGATAGCGGTTCCGAGCGACAACATCGTAGAGCCAGCCCCAGAGCGGCAAGCTGAACGGCACGTGCATCAGGGGCGCCAGCAGCCACAGCGCTGGCAATAATCGCGTCAGGCGGCGAAAAGCCGCCGCGCCGCCATGTCGCGTTCCCGCGGCGTCCACGAGATACATCTGTTTCATCAACTGCTCGTGGCTCAAATCCGGGTAACGCTCAGCCACGCGGCCGTCATGCAGCGACAGGAATGCCAGCCGGCCACCAACGTCCAGTTTTCGCAAAACGCGGACATTCGCCAAGCAAAACCGACAGTGGCCATCGAAGATCAATACGGATCGGCCAGGACAGGCGTCGGGATCCGGCAGCGAGGCCGCGTCTTCGGGCTTCGAATTCGTCATTTCAAGCTTTCCTTCACCGCTGGCAGTGCCTTGTACCTTACTGTCGCCCAGTCGGCGATTCCAGGCGGAAACGCCGTAGCCCTAGCCTTTTTCCCGCCGACCGGTATGATTGCTCTGCAGTTCGCGTGAGGTTCGAATCGCGCTGGGTGCCTACACCCGCGTTTCTAACACCCATTGCTTCTTCCGCGGTACCCGACGTGTTCGGTTCGCAAGCAGCCGCGCGGCTTGTGAGAGGAAGTTGTTTCTTGGTGCAAGTTTGTCCCGCTGTCGAGTCGTCGACGCTGTCGAATTGACTGCGCTAGTAATATCGGTGCCCCTGAAATCGATGCTCGTATTGACGCTGCTGATGTTGTCGATACCGATGCTGACCAAGTTGGTGTCAACTGAGCTAGCCGGGACGCTTGGCGAACCGTGGCATGTTTGTAGATAGCTGATAGGTGACACGGGCGGGTAGGTAACGAAACCGCCGTGCGGAAAGGTTGTATGTCGAGTTTGAATGAGCGGATGGGCGAGGAAACGACCGATGCGGCAACAAGCCGCTTGACGGACACGCCAGCCGATAAGCCAGAGTCGCCCGTGGATATGCCAGCGCAGGTTGAGCCGCGGTTCGCGCCGCATGATTCGGAACTTGAGCCGCTCGACTCGGAACTTGAGCCGCCTGAATCGGAACTCGACACGCTCGACTCGGAACTCGAGCCGCTTGAATCGGAACTCGACACACTCGTTGCGCTCGAAAGCACCGGGCTGGACGACGAAATCTCCGATGACCTCCCTTCTGTCGAGCAACTCCCGGGGGACGGGGGACTGCCGAGCGGCCATGCTCCGACGAAGGGTGACGCCGCTGCGGGCATGAACGCGGGCTTGGAGGGCGGTGTGAGTGGCGAGTTGGCCGCTCATGCGCCAGTGGGGCATCCTGCGGCCGGTCATGCTGGTGCCGGCCGCGTTGCGGGGAGTGGCGACGCCGAACGGGACGGCGCGACGCCGGCTATCCCGGAGAACACGTTTCGCGCCTTGCATCTGGCCGAGCCGCTGTTGAAGGCGCTGGCACACGCGGGATACACCGAACCGACACCGATCCAGGCGGAAACGATTCCGCTGCTGCTTGCCGGCCGCGATCTCCTTGGCCAAGCCCAGACGGGCACGGGCAAAACGGCGGCTTTCGCCCTTCCGATGTTGCAACGCATCGAGCTTGCTCATCGCCAGCCGCAAGTGCTGGTGCTTACGCCGACGCGCGAGTTGGCGATCCAGGTTTGCGAGGCGTTCGCGAAATACGCGGCGGGAATGCCCGGATTCCGGGTCGCGGCGATTTACGGCGGCCAGGATTACATGGTCCAGTTCCGGGCCCTGGACCGCGGCGTGCATGTGATTGTGGGCACGCCCGGCCGCGTCATGGACCACATGCGTCGCGGATCACTGAAACTGGAGCGGCTCCGCGGACTCGTGTTGGACGAAGCCGATGAAATGCTCCGCATGGGGTTCGCGGAAGATGTGGAATGGATTCTGACCCAGGTGCCGTCCGAGCGTCAGATTGCGTTGTTCTCCGCGACGCTGCCCGAGCCGATTCGGCGCATCGCGCAACAGCATCTGCGCAATCCGGCGGAAATCACGATCCAGCAGCGGACCGCGACCGCCGACACAATCCACCAGCGATACATCGTGGCTCATCCCGAGCAAAAAGACGAAGTGCTCCACCGAGTGCTGGAAGCGGAGACCATCGACGGCGTCATCGTGTTCGTGAAGATGAAGAGCACAACCGAGCCGTTGGCGGACTTCCTCTGCCAACGCGGTCATCGCGCCGCCGCCCTTAACGGCGACATGGCGCAGGGGCAGCGTGAACGAATCGTCGAAGCTCTCAAGGCGGGAAAACTGGACATCGTGGTCGCCACGGATGTCGCCGCCCGCGGCCTGGATGTCCAGCGGATCAGCCACGTCGTGAATTTCGACCTGCCTTTCGACAGCGAAGCGTACGTCCATCGGATCGGCCGCACGGGCCGGGCCGGACGGCAAGGCGAGGCCATCTTACTGGTCACGCCGCGGGAACAAGGCCGATTGCGGCGGATCGAGTACGGCACTCGCCATCCGATCGAGCCCATGGATCCGCCATCGAACCGAGTCATCAACAAACGCCGCGTCGCGAAATTCCATCAGCGGATCGCCGAAGCCCTGGCCCGCGCCGACCTAGCGACATTCACGTCGATCGTGGATCAGTACCGACGCGACAAAGAGACGCCGCTGGAACAAATCGCCGCCGCGTTGGCGATCCTGGCCTGCGACGATAAACCGCTCCTCATGACCGGCGAACTGGAACCCGCGCGTTTTCCCGAACCACGCAACCGCCGCCGGTTCGAAGACCGCCGCTTCGAGGAGGGCCGTTTTGACAATCGACGGGCCCCAGGCCGCCGCTTCGACGAGCGCCGCCCCGATTCAAGGCGATTCGATGACCGCCGCTACGACGATCGCCGGCCCGATTCCAGAGGGACAGAAGATCGTCGCTTTGAAGATCGACGGCCGGATCCCCGGAGCTTTGAAGATCGTCGCTTCGAGGACCGACGACCGGAAGGCGACGCAGACGGCGGACGCCCCGAAGGTCGGGAACGCCGCGAGCCGTCGGATCGGCCGGACATGGGTCGGTTCGAACGTCCCGAGCGTGGTGGCCGGCGCTCCCAAGAGCCGATGCGGTCGTTCCGCGTGGAAGTCGGGAGCGCTCATCAAGTGAAAGCGGGGAATCTCGTCGGAGCGATCGCCAACGAAACGGGGATGCCGAGCAACCTGATTGGACGAATCGCCATCTTCGACGATTTCAGCATCATCGATTTACCCGCGAGAATGCCACGCGATGTGTTCCTAGCGCTCCGTGAAGTGCGAGTCGCCGGCAAACCGCTTAATCCCACGCCAGTTGGCGGCCCTCCCCGGGACGATCGACCGCGTTCCGACGACAGACCTCCATACGGCGATCGCCCCCGTTCCAATGACAGACCGCCGTTCCGGGATCGACCTCGTTCGGACGACCGACCGCAGTACGGGGATCGGCCGCGCTCCGATGATCGACCACAGTATGGGGATCGGCCGCGATTTGAGAAAAAGCCGCGATTCGATGGCAAACCGCCCCGAGCAGGAAAACCGCCCTTTCGCGGAAAACCGCGCCGCGACTCCGACAGGGGATAGACCGAAGCCGGTCAAAGCCGGTCAAAGCCGGAATTCGCAGGTGTTGGGTGTCGTCGCCCATGAGCCGTGATGGTAGCAGGAACGGCAAGCGGGAGCCAGAGGCTCCCGCCACGTGGCGGGACCTTCCAGGTCCCGTGTCCGCTCGACGGCGCGACCGTGCGTTGTCCACCGCTGAATTCCTCGTACGACGGACTTCCAGTCCGTCGCACTGCGCAACGCGACGCGTGCTCGAAAGGCGGATGCGCGGCGTGGTGCGTCATCAGCGACGGACTAGGAAGTCCATCGTACGGCAGAC
>JBJTOW010000764.1:0-7644 GCA_046074805.1 Planctomycetota bacterium
GCCAAGTGGCAAAGGCCGCCGAGTCAACACCCGCTGAAACGGCGCTCCGCCAATACGTCACGCGTCCGGACACGAGTTACCGCTGGGAAAAGCGGCGTGAAGGCACCGTGCTGACCGCGACCTACGTGGAACTGAGACTTACATCGCAAACGTGGCGCGGCACGGCGTGGAAGCACCAGCTTTATGTGATCAAGCCGGTCTCCGCAGCGCCCGACACCAACAAAGCGTTTCTGTTTATCGGTGGCGGTTCCTGGAAACCGGAACTCGACGAAGAGGGCCAGGACGCGAAACTGCCACGCGAGGCCGATCTGTTGGCGCTGGTCGCCGAACAAGTGAAAACGCCCGTCGCGATCCTCTTGCAGGTGCCCCATCAACCGCTGTTCGATGGCAAGACCGAGGATGCGATCATCGCGCACACCTTCCAGGAATACATGAAGTCGCGGGACCCCGAATGGCCGTTGTTGCTGCCGATGGTCAAAAGCGCGGCTCGCGCCATGGACGCCATCCAGGACTTCGCGAAGAAGGAATGGTCGCTGGGAATCGAATCGTTCACCGTCAGCGGTGGCTCGAAACGCGGTTGGACGACATGGCTGACTGGCGCGGTCGATCGCCGCGCCGTGGCGATCGCGCCGATCGTCATCGATGTGCTCAACATGGGGCCGCAGATGCGCCATCAGGTTGACACCTGGGGAGCCCCATCCGCCATGATCCAGGACTATACCCGCCTGGGGCTCGACAAAATGTTCGACACTCCGAGCGGGCGCAATCTCTTGCGGATTGTCGACCCGTATGCTTACCGCGAGCAACTAACGCAACCCAAGCTGATCATCCTTGGGACCAATGACCCCTACTGGCCGCTGGACGCGTGCAACCTGTACTGGGACTCCCTGCCAGGTCAGAAACATCTCTTATATGTTCCGAACAACGGACATGGCGTCCGCGATGTCCCGCGATTGGTAGGCAGCCTGAGCGCGCTGCACAATCAAGCGGTTACCGGCAAGCCGCTCCCGAAGATGTCGTGGGGCTTTGAGCAGCAAGCGGATGGAATTCTGCTGCGCGTGAAGAGCGAAACGCCGCCGCGCCGCGTTTCCGCCTGGACGACGTCCGCCACCACTCGCGATTTCCGGCAGTCCCAGTGGAAATCCGGGACGGCGGACAAGGACGGCGACAGTTACGTCTGCCGCTTGCCGCTGCCTTCCGATGGCTACGCCGCCCTGTTCGGGGAACTTGAATTCAATGGCCCCAACGACGTGCCGTTTTATCTTTCGACGAACGTGCGGATCATTAGCGACAAGCTTAATGTCAAGCAGCCCAACGCCACTCCGGGTGTCAAATCGGTCCCTGCCCCCAACAACTCCGGCCCGCCGAAAAATTAACCTCCGTCCAACGCCCCATGGCAACCGGCAACTGGCAACTGGCAACCGACAACCCGCCCCTACTGAAACACCTTCTGTAACTCGGCCCGCAATCGCGAGACCTCCGAACGGAGTTCCGCGACTTCCAGCCTTAGTTCGGCGAACATATCGAGAGTGACGCCAGGTCGAGCGGGCGGGGCAGGGGAGTGCGAACTGGCGGAGCCGCTCGATCCGCTCGCTGAAAAGCCGCTGCTGGCGGAACCGCCATGGGCACTCGGGACCGGGCGACTCGACGAAGCGGTCGCTTCGTCATCCTCGTCGCCGCCGCCGCTAACACGAGCGTTGGCATACCGAGCGCGTAGCTCCGGCAGTTCCCGCTCTTTGTAGAGGTTGTGGGTGACAATCTGGCCGCGGCCAGGCGGGGTCAGTTCCAGGATGAGCTGCTTGGACTGCAATTGTTTGAGCAGGTTCTGCAGAGTGCCTTGATCGGGAATGGGTTCCATCCGCGAGACGCGGGCACGCAAGTCGCCGAGCGTTTGCGGGCCGCGAAGCATCAGTTCCGCGAGAACCGCGATTTCAACTTTCTCGACCCCGAACCAGTCGTACAGATTGTGCTTGTATTTTACGGCTCGGCCGCTGCCCTGGATTTCCACGACAGCGTGCATCGCCCGCAACTCTTCCAGCACCCGTTCAATATCGTCCTCGGTCAACTCCATGTGGGGATCGCGGTTGCTCTTTTGGTTGCAGCCAGTGACGAGCCCGTTGATCGTCATGGGATACGAGTCGGGGACGGTTTTGGCCTTTTCAATCAGCACGCCGGCGACACGTCGCTGCCGTGGGCTGAGCGGTTGCCATTTCCGCGCCTCGCCCTCGCCGCTTGTAGAATGTCCCGGTCCGATTCCTCCGCCAGCGACTGGATCGCTCATCGACTTCCTCCACGAAAAGGCAAACTGGATCAGCCGGGGAATGACGGACGGCGCGACGAACGCTATGGTGAAGAGCGTCCCCCCAGTGACCGCAGCCGCATCGTAGACCAAGCCGGGGAATTCCGACAAGCGGAACTCGGCGACCAGGAGCCTCCACCATGCCCCAGCTTGACCTTGCCGACCGTCCTCTGGTTGGCCACCGCGTCCTGATGTTCACGGGCGACATTTACGAGGATTTGGAGCTGTGGTACCCGAAACTTCGGCTGATTGAGGCCGGGGCGGAGGTCGTCGTCGCTGGGCCGGAGAAGAACGCGACTTACGAGGGAAAGAACGGCTACCCGTGTGTATCGGACGCCGCCATCCGCGAGGTTCGAGCCGCCGACTTCACCGGGCTGGTCGTTCCGGGAGGATTCATGCCCGACAAGTTGCGTCGCGACCCGCAAGTGCTGCAGTTGACTCGTGATTTCGCCGAATCGGGCAAACTTGTCGCCGCCATCTGCCATGGAGGCTGGATTCCGATTTCCGCTCGGGTTTACCGTGGCGTCCGCGTGACCGGTTCGCCTGGAATCAAGGACGACCTGATCAACGCTGGCGCCCTATGGGAAGACGCTCCAGTGGTCATCGATCGGCACTTTGTTTCGAGCCGCAAACCGGATGATCTTCCCGACTTCTGCCGCGGAATCCTCGACGTGATGAGGAATCCGTAGCGCCGAACGCATTCGCCTACAACGGAAGGTTCTCGTAGAAGCCCATTTGTTCGTGCCGCGGCCCATCCGTGATGGCAAAGGGCGTTTTCCTAGCTACAATCCGCAGCTTCCGGTCAGATTTCACCCGTTCCACAGGAACCGCCGCATGAGACGATCGTTGGCGATGGCATGTTTCATTCTTCTCTGCGCTCTGGGTGCCGCGTCCACCCAGGCCCAAACCTTCGAATTGGGCAAGGGCGAACATATCTGCATTGTCGGCAACACGCTTGCCGAGCGGATGCAGCACGGAGGTTGGCTGGAGCCGCTGATCCACGCCCGTTATCCGTCCCACGAGCTGGTTTTCCGCAACCTCGGGTATAGCGGCGACGAAATCAACGGCTGGCAGGATGGCAACAAGCGCCTCCGCTCGATGTCGTTCGGCTCGCAAGATGAATGGCTGTCCGCCGCGGCTCCGGTGCCGCAGCCGAACAAGCTGTCGAAACGCGACCAAGGAAAGGTTCGTGAGAACCGATTTGAACTGACAAACACCAAGGCCGACGTGATCTTCGCTTTCTTTGGCTACAACGAAGCCTGGGGTGGTGAAGCGGGCCTAGCGAAGTTCAAAGCGGACGCCGACGCGTTTCTGAAACACGCCGCTGCGCAAAAGTACAACGGTAAGTCGGCTCCCCGCGTCGTGTTGTTTTCGCCGATCGCCCACGAGCTGATCGCCGACCCGAATCTCCCAACGGCGGCGGAAGTCGCGGCTTCAAATACGCAACTGAAGATGTATTCCGGAGCGCTCGCCGAAGCGGCGAAGGCGAATAACGCGGTCTATGTTGACTTGTTCACACCGACGCTCGCCGCTTTCCAAGCGGCCGGTCCGGGCGGATCGAAAGAACCCCACACGATCAACGGGGTTCATCTCAACGCCAAGGGCGACCGAGTTGTCGCCGAAATCGCCTATCAAGCGCTGTTCGGCACCGCACCTCCGGCGAACGCCGCGCTCACGCAATTGCACGCGGCGGTGAACGACAAGAACTGGTATTGGTACAACCGTTACCGGGTCACTGATGGCTATTCGACCTACGGGGATCGCGCGTTCCTGAAGTTCTCGGAAGGGCCGGGCGGCTATGGCGACGGTCTGTCGAATTACTCGGTGGCTCAACGCGAACTCGAAACGCTCGACGTCTTCACCGCGGCTCGCGACAAGGTTGTCTGGGCAGCCGCCCAGGGCAAGTCGCTGAAGCCGGACGACAGCCAGCACCCCGACTTCCTGCCGGTGATTTCCAACAAGCCGGGACCGCTGGAAGGCGGCAAGCACCAGTTCCTCGCCGAGGCGGAAACGCTGGCGAAGATGACGGTGCACAAGAACATGAAGGTCGAAATGTTCGCCGACGAATCGCGGTTCCCCGAACTGGCGAATCCGGTCCAGATGGCGTTCGACACGAAAGGCCGCCTGTGGGTTGCTGCCTGGCCGACTTACCCGCACTGGAAGCCGACCGAACAGATGAACGACAAACTGTTGATCCTGGAAGACACGAACAACGACGGCCGCGCGGATGTGTGCAAGACGTTCGCGGGCGACCTTCACAACCCGACTGGGTTTGAATTCTGGAACAACGGAGTGCTGGTCGCGCAAGGGCCAGACCTTCTGTTCCTCAAGGACACCGACGGCGACGACAAGTACGATGTCAAGGAACGGATGATTCACGGGCTGGACACGGCGGACACGCATCACACGGCGAACAGCTTCGCGCTCGACCCGGGCGGCGCGGTCTACTTCCAGGAGGGAACGTTCCATCATTCGCAGGTCGAGACGCCGTGGGGCGGACCGCGCCGCGTCGCCAACGGTGCCGTTTTCCGCTACGAACCGCGGAGCAAGAAGTTCGATGTCTACGTGTCGTTTGGCTTCGCCAACCCGCACGGACATACTTTTGAGAAGTGGGGCCAGGACATCGTTTATGACGGCACGGGTGCCCAGCCGTACCATGCCCTCCTGTTCTCCGGCGATGTCGACTTCCCCAACAAGCACGGCCGCCCGCCGCAGGTCTACCAGCAGCGGACGCGTCCGTGCGCCGGTGTCGAAGTGCTCAGCAGCAGCCACTTCCCCGAGGAATTGCGCGGCAACCTCCTCGTCCTGAACGTGATCGGCTTCCAAGGGATGTTGCAGTACAAGCTGAATGAGAAGGACTCGAGCCTCGGCGCCACCGAGGTCGAGCCGATCGTGTTTTCTTCGGACCCGAATTTCCGGCCAGCGGACGTCGAGGTCGCTCCAGACGGCTCGATCTACTTCACCGATTGGCACAATCCGATCATCGGACACATGCAGCACAACCTTCGCGACCCAAGCCGCGACCGTGCCCACGGCCGCGTGTTCCGCGTGCGGTATGAAGGCCGGGAACTGCTCAAGCCGGCTCCGATCGCTGGCCAGCCCATTCCCGCGTTGCTCGACCTGTTGAAGTCGCCGGACGACCGGGTTCGCAGCCGCGCCCGGATCGAGCTGTCGGGCCGTCCGACGGCGGACGTCGCCGCCGCCGCCAAGGCTTGGTTGGCGAATCTTGATCCCAAGCACGCGGATTACGAACACCATGTGCTCGAGGGCCTCTGGCTCCATCAGAGCCACAACGTGGTGAATGAGGAATTGCTTAAGAAGGTGCTCAAATCGCCGGACAGCCGGGCTCGGGCGGCGGCGACCAAAATCGTTGTCTATTGGCGCGACCGGTTGTCCGACCCGTTGGCTCTGCTTCAGCAGCAAGTGAACGACGAGGCGGGCCGGGTTCGCCTGCAGGCGATCTGGGCGTTAAGCTACTTCTCGGGTGCTCAAGCCGAAAAGGCCGCGGAGATCGCTGTCGAGTCTTTGGTTCATCCACAGGACGCGTACCTAAAACATACGCTGGACGAGACCAATAAGACGCTCGATCGCCGTGTGAAGGCTTTGAAGAAGTAAACGGTTGATAGTTTAGCCTTCGTTGCCCGCGTTCCGGCGGTTTCCGGCGCGGGTGGCGGCGGTTGAGGGCCGGAACGCAGGTCATGCGACTCCTGCCCACGGGATCTCCCGGACCAATCGTGAACGGACCGCACCCGCCGCAGTCGGCGGGTGTTTTGTTTATGTGGGGATAGTCCATGAAAGTTTTCGCTCGCAATTGCCTCCCGTATCTCTGGATGATCGCTGTCGTATCGCAAAGCGTGTTCGCAGGCTCGGCCCTGTCCGGGGCTTTCGCCGAGGATCCGCCGAGCGCGGTGGGACCGCTACTGAAGCTGTTCCAGAGCGGCCGATTGCCGGCCGAACGCCAAGCGACGGTCGTGGAGATGATCTGCAAACGCGGCAACGAACATGATCTTCGCGTTGTGTTTGAAAAAGTCGCGCGGGCGGATGGCTTTCCAGGCGATCTGCGGAAACAGGCGATGGCGTGGCTTGCCGACGCGGCCACGACGCGGAAGCTCAAGCCAGCTGGCGATCTCGCGGCGCTTGGTGGCATTCTGGCGGGTGAAGCGTCCCAGGACGCCGCCTTGCAAGCCGCCGCGATTCGGCTCGCTTCGACTTGGAAAGATGTGTCCGTTGCGCCAGCGCTCCGCACGCTGGCGCTCGATGCGAAAGCCGCGCCTGCGATGCGGCGAGTCGCCATTGAAGGCATGGTCGCGATCGGCGACCCAGCCAGCCGTGAAGCGCTCGTGCGACTTTCGAATCCCGGACAGCCATCTCAGTTACGGTCGCTCGCCATCGCCGGCCTTTCGGGCTTCGATCTCGACAACGCGGCGACCGCCGCCGCCAAGTGGCTCGGCGATGCGACACCCCAAGACGATCCGGCGGAGCTTGTCGCGGCGTTCCTCAACCGCAAGGAAGGACCGGAGCGGCTAGCCCGCGCCCTTGGGCAACAAGCCCTCAAGCCAGACGTAGCGAAGGTCGCCTTGCGATACATGTATTCCGTCGGACATAGCGATGCCGCGTTGACCGAAGTTCTCAGCAAGGCAGCGGGAATCGTCTCCGACGCGCCGCCACCCACGCCTGAGGAAGTCGCCAAGCTGGCCGACGAAGTCGTGGCCAAGGGCGATCCAGCGCGCGGCGAAGCGATTTTTCGCCGCAAAGACCTCAGTTGCATGAAATGCCACAGTGTGAGTCGCGCTGGCGGCCAAGTCGGACCGGAACTCAGCGCGGTCGGCGGCTCTTCGCCCACCGACTACATCGTCAATTCCATCCTCAACCCAAATCTCGCGGTCAAGGAACAATACGTCACGCGGGTGTTTGAATTGTCCTCAGGCAAGGTGCTAACCGGCATCGTCATCGACCGTGACGACGTTCGAGTGAACGTACGTGATGTCAACGGCCAGACGATTTCGATTCCCACCGCCGATATCGACGACGAGGCCGAAGGCCGCTCGCTGATGCCCCAAGGACTGACGATGTTTCTCACGCGGGCCGAGCTCATCGACCTGGCACGCTTCGTTTCCGAGCTTGGTAAACCCGGCCCCTACGCCGTGCAGCAAGCGAAACGGATCCAGAGGTGGCGCGTGCTGCGGGCTCCCGCCGATGAGTTGGTCAACGAAGTTCCGCATGTGGAAAACCTGCGGCAGTTCGTGTTCGGAGCGGCTGCTGATCAATGGTTGCCGGCGTACGCCAAAGTGAGCGGGACGCTGCCGCTGTCGGAAGTCGCCGATGCGGCCGATTGGGCGGCGCCG
>JBJTOW010000765.1:0-6242 GCA_046074805.1 Planctomycetota bacterium
ATCACTTCGAAATGGGGCACGGACTGTTGGCTCCCAACGCGGCCGGCGACCTCCCTGAACAAGAGATGCTGCTGGCCCAATTCCTCGGCCATGCGTTGTTGCTGGCGTTATTGACTATCGCGACTTTCATCGATTTCGACGAGCGCTCGATTCCCGACGGGGTGACGATCCCCGGAACGTTGGCCGCGTTGGCGTTGGCCACGGCATTGCCGCTGGGGGGCTTGCCGACTTGGCAGCGGATCGCCGGAACGTCCGAGATTGAAGCCGTCCCGTTGCGGTTGTCCTCGCCCAATCCGTGGAACAGCGACTTGGACGGCTCGACCGGCCTATGGATCGGCATGGCCTGTTTCGCGGGATGGTGCGCGGCGTTGGTACCCCGATCCTGGATCACCCGCCGCGGGTTCGGCCGCGCTTTGGTGTACTTGGCCGCCAGCATGCGGCGCAGCGGTTGGTGCGTGCCGATGGGTGCGTTGGCGATCGCGGGCTGTGCCACGATCGCCGCAGTTTGGCTTGCGGGAGGCGAGTGGTGGCGGTCGCTGCTGACAGCGCTTGTCGGCATGGCGTCGGGCGGCTTGCTGGTCTGGTTCTTCCGCATCGTCTTCGGATGGGTGCTGGCCGAGGAAGCGATGGGATTTGGCGACGTCACGTTGATGGCGATGATCGGCGCGTTCCTGGGGTGGCAATCGACGCTGATCGTGTTCTTCCTCGCCCCATTCGCCGCCGTGGCGATCGCCATCGGCCAGTGGCTGTTCACGGGCCGACGCGATATCGCCTTTGGACCTTACCTCTGTTTCGCGGCGGTTGTGTTGATCGTCCGCTGGGACGCGCTGTGGCAGCGAACACTCGTCGGCCTGTTCGCGCTCGGCTGGCTGATTCCCGCCGTGATCGTCGCCTGCGTCGGCCTGATGGGACCGCTGTTGTGGATTTGGCGTCGACTCCGATAGCCGCTTGTTGACTTAGTGGCGCCCAACGAATCACGTCCCGGCTTCCACGTGTGGGAGTCGTAAAGCGAGTCTCCAGCTGCCACGCTTCGAAAACGCGCGGAGCGAGTCGAAACACCGCGGTGACAGTTACGCTTGGTAAAGACTATTGTATTTCGGTTTCCCGAATGGCTGCACTGAACACCTACAAGGTGTTCGAAACTCTGAATGCTCGCGGAGGCCGTCTGTCGGCGACAGATTTGCTAAAGAATTGGCTATTTTCAGTCTTGGCTCGGGGCCAGACTCCGCAAACGGGCCTAATGGAGCTCGAGCGGCGCTGGGAATCGATGGTGGGGCGTTTCGGGAGCGAAAACTTCTCCGATTTTCTGCGTATGCACTGGAACAGCCGCAATGGTTTCGCCAGCCAAGCGGAATTGTTCAAGACAGTACGCGCCAGAATCCAACAACCTGCCGATGTGTTTGCGTTGCTATCGGCGATGGACGAGGACATCGATAGCTATCTGGCGCTCACTGAACCCGCGGGTTCCCAGCAGGCGGGAGGTGTCGAGTTCGACGCGGAATCCTCCAGCTACAGTATCGAGCACGTTTTACCTCAATCCCCTGCTTCGGAGTGGGACCAATCTGACGATCGCGATTTGGAACACTCGATATACCGCTTAGACAATATGGTGATGTTGGCAACGGCAGCAACAACTGGCCAGGATGGCGATTTCGATTTGGCGGGTGGCGCACCTTTCTTAGGGACGCGCGAAGCGGCGAACGGCGTCTTCACGAGTTTGACGCCGTTTGTCATGAGCACCGCTGGCGGCGATCATCGAAGAGGGAGCCACCTGTTGTCTAAAAAACGCTCGATGTGGAACGTGACATCACTCGATCGTCGCGACATTCGACGGTCCTTCTGGCTGACATGAACAGGCAATTGCGGACATCCGCCTATCCGAAGCAATAAAGGGTTGGATTTCGTCAATCGAATGACTCGCCTAGGTTTTCGTCGGTTTACTCATTCCAGTCGGGCGTCCAGCCAGTTGGCGAGGTCGCCTTGGTCGCCGTAGTCGGCCGCGTCCACGATGAGAGCCATTCCCTGGGCGCCGGTGATGTCCAGGTCGAGTGGAACAGGAGGATCGCCGCCGCGAACGATGCCGCTGGCGAACGCCGGCTCCCACTTCCCCGCCCCACGGTCCAAATAAACTCGAAAGATCACACTGCCACGACTGCTAGCGGCCAAAGTTCCGGCGCCGCGGCGGACGGCCGCATCGTCAATGCCCAACCGTGCACAGAGGCGTTTATGGGGTTCCGCGAGCGAAAACGCTAAACGCGATGTGGCGTGCATTCCCAGGCCCTTGGGGTAACGTCGCCCGTCGCATCGCAAAGCGCCACCCGCCGCATTCTCGTCGCGTCCAAATCCCCAAGGCTGTCCCAAGAGGGGCACGTGCTTGTAGCCACTCGTCTCCATATCCGCCAGGTAACGGACACCGCGAGGCAGCGGCTGCACGAACACAAGTTCTTCGATGAGAACCGCCGCGTCGCAGCTCAGTTCGACGCCATCCAGAAGCTTTAGCACCCATTGGCTCGCACCGGTCGAGTCGCGGTTCGCCCCCGGTCGCGATTCCCCGGCTTCAAACCGCTCACACTGCAACAGTGAACCATCACGCAAGCCAAAAATCCACGAAACCGCCATGTTTGCCACGACGACCGGCTTCGCCGATCGGTCGCTGTCCGGCGTCGCTGGGGTATCGCCAGACAGCTTTGCGAAATTGCCGCTGGACAGCTTCATCGGAGTAGCCGCGGCCGACGACGTCTCGGCTGTCGCGCCGGGCGACCAGAGGATCGCGCGGATCGCATCGGCGGCGATGCGGGTTTCGCCGCGAGCCAACTTCACGCGAAGCCGCCTCGGCTCGTCACCCATCGCTTTATCCCATCCAACCACCCCGCCGCTCACCGTATCGCCCGACTCAAGCACCACATGGTCGCGGGCCATCGGGGCAGGTGGAGCCGAGGGGGCCAGCCAGTTTCGCAGTTCGCGATCATGGGCCATGGCGTCCGTCGACCACGCCAAGATCGCCGCGCGAACGAGTCGTTTTTCCACAGCAAGCTCCGTGAACCAAAACGACGTTCCACGAATATGATCCGGCGCGACATCCCAATCCTCGACCACGACGAGGCTTCCACCCCTTAGCAGCCATGCGGGGCCCCGCGGCGGCTCGCGCAACTGTCCCCAGGCAACGATGTCGGCCGCTGGCACCGTCCGCTCTACGCCATCGATCCGCAATCGCACCGTATCGGGCGCCAAGCCGACTAATTCCGCCCGCTGTTGCCGCCCATCGCGCCATTGCACGGTCGACTCGTCCGCGCGGCTGCTTGGCGCGAGCAAAAGCCCGAAAAGGCAGCCGAGCATCACGCGGACCGGCCCAGCGGAAAACACTTTTGTAAACGGCGTGCGCATAGCGTTGGGGTGCTCCCGCTTCCGACTATTTCTGAAACACGGGCAGATGATTGCGAGGCATCAACAGGATCAGGCAGGCCATCGCCGTGCCGTAAACGGGGGAAACGGAATCGAGCCACGCGCCGTCCGCCTGCTGTCGTTTGGATAGTTCCGCTTCGATCGCCGGATACCAGCGGCGCCAGCGGTCGCCGCCGGCTTGCCACATCGCTTGAACCGCGTAGTAGTGGCCGTAAAGAAAATGGTTTTCCATCGCGGCGGCGGTTGAACCGGGTAGGAACTCCATGACATAGTCCAGCGCCCGCTCCACCTCGGGGCCGCCGTAAATGCCGGCGTTGTTGAGCGCGACAACCGCGGCTGCTGACCGGGGAAACTTGCTTGGCCCGCCCATCGCCAACTGATACATAAAGCCGCCATCGCTGTTCTGGCTGCGACGGATGTAGTCGACGCAGCGATCGATCGTCGCCGGTGGGACATACAGGCCCGCGTTCTTCGCCGCTCGCAACGCCATCACCTGGCAAATCGTCACCGAAATGTCGGCGTCGCGCCGCTCGGGAAAGTAGCGCCAGCCGCCTTCGCGGTTCTGCGTTTCGATGATGAGACGCACCGCGCTGGCGAGTTTTTCCCGCAGTCCCGGCGCGCGGGCCATTCCATATGCCTCAGCCAGAAACAGCGTGGCGAAACCATGTTCGTACATAGGCCCATGGCTCGCCGATTCGCTTTGGGCCACAAAGCCGCTATCCCGACAGCAGCCACTCAGGAACGCCAACACGCGTTCAACCGCGCGGCCAAACGTCCCACGACTAGGCGTGTTGCCGTCAGCCATCATCGCCAGCCCCGCGAGACCGCACACTCCGACATTCCGCGAGTAAAGTCCCACGCCGAACGAGCCATCCGGGTTTTGCGTCTTGGCGAGGTACTCCAACCCGCGCCGAACGGCGGGCAACGTCGCCGACTTCATCGCGACCTCCCGCGAAACGTTGGGCGCCACGCTTCCCGCCCCCTGTGCGGCGGCGCATTGCGACGTTGCCAAAGTCAGCGATAGCCGTGACATCCAAGCCGCCGCCGCCGTCCGGCGCGCGACCGAAATCAGCCAAGCTCGCCGGCCGTCGCTCATGGGCGGCCCTCCCCGCGGGTCTTCGGCATCTCGGAGAGCCGACGATAATAAGTTTCCAGCATCGTTTCGAATCCCGGCAGAAAACGTTCCGGCAGCGAGTTGCGGAGCCGTTCGCGAAGCTGTGGCGGCAACTGCCCCCACGCTTCCGTGTCCATCACCGCCGCTCGGCTTTCCATCGGTTCGCGGGCCCGTCGGCCATCCCCCGCCCCGGTGCCGCCGGCCGTTCCACCCGCCGCGCCGTCTTGACCTTCTTGGCCGCCTTGACCGCTTCCCTCGGAACGCGGTTCCCCCGTCGAGTCGCCCCGATCTCCGCCAGCTTGATCATCGCCCGATCGATCGCCAGCCGACTGCCCACCGGCGTTTTGTTGGCCCTCTTTTCCGCCCTTACCGCTCGCGCTTGTTCGCCGACCGGTACCGCCTCGCTTTTGCCGCTCAGCCTCGCGCGCGATCACCGTATCGAGCGCCGCCAGCGCCTCGGTTTGCAATCCGCGAGTCGCCATCGACGTATCTCCGGCACTCAGTCGCCGCGCCGCGTCCGACATCCGCCCCAAAGCGCGATGAAGAGACTCAACCGGAGTCTCTCCCAAATCCTCCCCCTCCATATCAACTGCCGGTGCCGACGCGTCGCCCGTCGTCACCGCGTTCGGCGCGTTTGGCGCAATCGGCGATTGAGGCGACGGAAGCGACTGGGGCGACCGTGGCGAAAGAGGCCCCATCGTTGGCACGGGAGGTGCCGACGGGGAAGTCGCCGGAATTGGCGGTGGCGCGGCTGGAATCGCGGCAGGCGTCGGCGATGCTGGCGTTGGTCTTTCATTCTCGCGTCGAGGCGGTGGGGACGTTCCGCGTGGAACCGATGGAGTCGGCTTGGGCGAAGCTGCCGGCAAGTCCCGCAGCAGTTCCTCATCGAGAGTCTGAGCCGGGAGTATTTCAACGCTAAACAGCGAAACCAGCAGTGCCAAGCCGATCGCGGCCAACGCGCGTGGGCAAATGTCCAAGCAATGGATCATGGCAACAGTTTCTCCAGCAGGTCGGCCAGACTGGCTTGTTCCCGTGCGAGTTCATCGAGCAGTTTACGGGTGGCGTTCGCCAGCGGAGCGTCGGCCGGTCCCATAGAATCCGCGATTTCCGCCGTGCGATTCCGCAAGTCGGCTTGGCATTCGCGCAATAGCCGTAGTTCGGCCAGTGTGCCGCGCGGAGGCGGGCGATTTTCATCGCCAGGCGGCTCATCAGCCGACATCGGCTCGTTGAGCATCGTAGGACCGGCCGCTTCATCGGAAACCGCCGTTTGGAGACGCTCCAGGCGCCGCAACGCGTCCTGAGCCGCTCCCTGGGCCGAACCTAGCTGAAGCGCCCGCAGCTGATCGGCAGCCCGCGTCATTTCGCGGATCGCACCTTGGAGCGCGAAGCCGTACACGGGACTTGGAGGCAGCGAATCGACTGCCCGCGTGGCCTCCGCCGCCAGTTCGCGTTGCTGCCACTCCGCCGTCGTCCGCCGCATTTCGTCATTCAGGTCCACTAGCGATGCTAGAGAGTCGACGAGCGCCGACTGGCGCGGAACCCACGGTTCGATCGCCGCGTTCCACGCTTCCGCCGCCTCCCGCCGAGCGGCCGTTTCGGGCGGCTCCGGCCTCTTTGAGGCGTCGCTAACCGCTGTCGGGCGATCGCGGCCGCCGGCCAGTTTGTCGAGCATCGCGTCAACCGTGTCGACGGCTAGGCGTTGGCTTTCCGCCGCCGCGCCGAACCG
>JBJTOW010000766.1:0-3716 GCA_046074805.1 Planctomycetota bacterium
CAAAGCACTCGCTCGCAAAAACCCCTACTTTTCCGTCCCGACGGCCGTTTTGCTAGGCGATTTCACATCCGGCCGAGCGGCCTTCGTTTCGGAAGATTTGATTTTCCACCCCATCGGTTGCGTCCAGGCTTGCTGGAATTGGTCCGCGAAGGCCGGATTGGCGGGTTTCGCGCTCGCGGTCACCACGGCGCGGACGAACAGTTCGTCTCCCTTGAACTGATACTGGGGAGCGGTTCCCGGAGCGGTGGCCAGAACGCGGCCGACATCGGCCGAATAGCGGCGAGTGGCGACGATTGGCTTGCCGTCCGCGTCGAGTACCGGTTCGTTCTTCCGGTCGTAGTCGCGGCGCGTGCCAATAAATTCCGTCGTGTAGGTGACGCCCGGCTTTTCGACGATCCGCAGGCTGAGCTTCTGGCCTGCCTCGTCATACTGGACTTCGCTCAGTTCGACGCCGCTGGAAGCGTAGAATTGACCCGCCTCGATCGCATGGACAAGAGCGGACGGTTCCAACGAGTCGCAGCGAACCATGATCCAGCCGCGTCCCGGAGACGCGCCGCGTTCGCCGAAGTAGTTGTGGGAGTCGTCGGTCGCCAGCCCAAACAGCGGCGGGGCCTGCATTTCTCCCAGGCGAATGGTGTTCGCGATATCCCACATCCGCTCAGTGCCCGCGCGCTGTTTATCGCCGCGGTGGTTGACGCCAGGATGCCCGTTGTAGACTTCAAAGAATCGCTCTTGAACCACCGCCGCCATGTCTTCCGCCGTGACCGCCCAGCCGAAGTTCGGGTGGTTCAAGTGAGCGAGGATCGGCTGGCCGATCCGTTGAGCTTGGGCTTGCACCGCGATGATGTTGTTGGCGATCGCCTCGCGAACCGTTTTGCCGCCCTGCGGCCGGATCAGGTCGAGCAAATTGCTGGCGTTGATATGGATCGGCAAATCGCCGACGTGGTCCGTGATTTCCTCGCCTTGCAGCAATTGAAACCGGCCAGGTTCCTCGAATTTCCCACGAAACTGCGGCAGCGTCTTCAGCCGCACCTGCCGTTTTCCGTCCTTTTCGCGGGTTTCGACCCAGTCGTTGCCAAATCTCTCGCGGTAGCGTTCGAGTCCGCCGATCGCGCCCCGTTTGGCGAGTGCGTCGACCTCGATCCACTTCTCCGTCGTGCTCAAAATGTTGTGGTCCGACAACGCAAGGAACTGGTAGCCGGCCCGCTTATACCAATCGACGATCATCTCCGGAAAATCGTTGCCATCGCTCCACAGCGAGTGCGTATGGAGGTTGCCCCGCTGCCAGCGGCCTAGCGGCGCGGCGGAAGCGGTAGTTGGAGCGCCAGCACCGGCTGCAGCGGTTGGAGTGGCTGCGGCGGTTGGAGCCGGCTGAGGTTCGGCTGCGGACACTCGGGCCACACCAGTCCACGGCGCCACGCGCGAATCAATGCTCGGGCCTTCCATGCCCGACCCATCCATAGCCAACGCAAACACCGCCAGCGCCGCTGACCGCGTTAACATGCGGCGAAACGTCCTCGCCGCGGAGCGGATGGTGGACGGGCGATCGGCGCACTTTGCCTCGGATTGGCGCGATAGCGGCGTCCCGCGAGTCGGCTGACTGAGGCGCGTGGACCAAGGCGGCAGGGAGGAATGTTGGATCAGCATAAGGCGAAACATCGAGGGGAAGTCTCCGGGAAGTGGACGCGAACTACATGACGGCGGTCAAACGACGAAGTGTCCGGGCGTCGCGCGTTCTTGGCGACTCCCGAGCAAGCTACTCGCAAGTTAATCCAGAAATCAGTACGGTAGCCATGAACGCCTCGTTAACGGTTGATTTTTGTAACCATTCACGGGGCAGAGGCCCAGTCTACGGTAAAGATGGCCTTCGGCCATAAAACAACGCGGAACTGCGAAACTTCAAAGGACGTAAGCAAGGACTTGAGAATTCGGCTTTCCGAGTGACTACCCCAACATTTATGTTGGACATATTAGTTGGCGCCGGAGGCATTGCGTTGTCACTTGAAACAGAACCGCAGCCGAATCCGCCGCCGCCCCTGAGCGGCTTGTCGTGGCTAGTGTCCGCCCTGTTCCACGCGGCCGCGTTCCTGGCTGCCGCGTTGATGTGGAATCCCCCCACGCCAGCAGGCAACTCGGTGCCGGAACGTCGCGCGGGGATCGTGCTGGTCGACCTTTCGAAGGCCAAGCCCGAATACTTCGCGCCGGGCGACGACGAGTTCGCCGGCCGAGAAGCCGGCCGAGAAGCCGGTACAGAGGCCGGTACAGAGGCCGGCCGAGAAGCCGGTACAGAAGCTGGCAGAGAGGCTGGCAGAGAGGCTGGCGCAGCCAGCCAATCGCTCTCCGCTCCATTGTCGGCGTTGCCCGGCGACACGGCCGCCCCCGTCGATGCGGCCGCTGTGTTGCCCAGTCGAGCTGGAGTCACGGCGGCGGCCGCCGTGGCCGGTGTCGGTTCGGAGGGCGGCGCTGGTGGCGGTAGCGGCGGCCAGTTGCTTAGCGGCGGAGCGACAACAATCGCCGGCCCCCGGGGCCTCGGCAAGCCCACGCAAACTTACGTATTCGGCGTGCCGGGTGTCGGCTCTAAATTCCTCTACCTGTTCGACCGCTCCGCCAGCATGTCCGGATACGAGGGCCGTCCGCTTGCCGCCGCGAAACGCGAATTGGCGAGCAGCTTGCGGTCGCTGGAAAGCACTCACCAGTTCCAGATCATTTTTTACAACAACCGGCCATCGGTGTTTAATCCGTTCCTGCCCCAGCCGCCCCGCATGGTGTTTGGCGAAGATAAGAACAAGCGGTTGGCGGAAGACTACATTCGAAATATGACAGCCGACGGCGGCACCGATCACATGTTGGCGATCAACTTGGCCTTGGGACTGGCCCCGGATGTCGTCTTCTTCCTCACCGACGCCGACGATCCCCAGTTGACCGCCGCTGAATTGGCCCAGATCGAACGCCGCAATCGCGGCGTTGTGTTCAACACGATCGAGTTTGGCGCCGGGCCGCAACGCTCCGCGAACAATTTCCTCGTGCGGCTGGCTCAACAAAACGGCGGTCGACACGCTTATGTCGATGTCACCCGTTTGCCGCCTAGCGACGCGACTCGTTAGAACAGCCCGTCGATCGGTTGCGTCGTTTCGGCGAGCCGCACGATCTCCCGAGGAATGTTCTGCTCCAGCCGCAGCCGGCCGACATCGAACAGCGAGTGCAGGATTGTCGCCATCAAATGTTCGGGACGATAGGCGGTTGTGGTCGCCCGGCTGGCGGTCGCGTCGGTTTGGCCGATGATCTGTCCGTGTCGCAGGCCGCCGCCCGCAAGCAGCAGCGGGGTCACTTCGCCGTAGTGGTCGCGGCCGCCGTTGTTGTTCAGCCGCGGCGTGCGTCCCATCTCGCCGGTCACGATCAACAACACGCGTTCGCTCAGCCCTCGCTCGTGGATATCCTCGATGAAGGCGCTGACCGCATGGTCCACTTGGCCGCCCATCGGATAGATGCCGGTCATGTTTTTGGGACTATTGCCGTTGGCGTGGTAGTCCCAACCGCAATCGGAAACGGTCACGAAGCCGCATCCCGCCTCGACCAGTCGGCGGGCCAGCAGCATCTGCCTCCCCAGCAGATTCGTGGCGCGGCGCATGTCGTAGTAGCGAGTTAGATCTTCCATCTTGAACAACGACGACGTGTCGTATCGCTCGATCGTTCGTGGATCCTCGCGCCGCAAATCG
>JBJTOW010000767.1:0-8728 GCA_046074805.1 Planctomycetota bacterium
CTCCTCGCAGCCGCAGCACACCTGCCAGTTGATGGCTAGCCGCGAAGTCAAAGGGATTCGCCGCCAACGCCTGACGGTACGCGGCCTCCGCCGCTGGGAAATCCTCGCGGGACTCGGCCAACCACCCACGAAAACGCCAGAAGCGAGCATCCTTCTCCGCGTCGGCCGGTGCTTGTTCCAGAAGTTTCACAACGCGGTCGGCGTCGCCTTCTTTCGTGGCCTTGTTGAGGAAAAAGGCGAGGATCTCCAGATTGCGAGGGAATCGCTCGAGGTATTGCTCGAGCACTTGAATGTGATAAGGCTGGTTGCTTGTGGCGGTAGCCGGCGTCGATTCGGTCGATTCCTCATCGGATTGTTCAAGCGATGATCCGCGAAAAATGGCGCGTGCCACCAGAAACAACTCTTCCTCGCGGGAATGACGCATCCACTTCGTGTTCTCGTCATATCCGTTGGAAAACGAGATCCAATCCCGGCCCACCAAGTACAGGTAGGTCTCCGGCATATCGCATTCCCACTGGATGGCCGCCTTGATCTGCTCGACCATCTTCCGCCGCTGCAAAGTGTAGGCGTAGAAAAAAATGAGACGACGATGGGCCTCGGCCAGGGGCGGTGTCAGGTTGAGCGCCCGCTCACAGGCGGCAGCGCCTTCGATGGGCCGATCGAGTTCGAACAGGATATTCGACCGCTCCATAATCAACCGCGGAGCCTTTGGGTCGCGGTCCGGGACGCGATCAAGATACGCCGCCGCTCGTTCGTTCGCTCCCAATTCCTGCGCCGCGTGCGCCGCGTATCCCCACGGAGCCGCCTTGTGGCCTTGCCACCAACTCCATTGCCGCGCCCTGGTCTCCAACCGCGCCCAATCCTTGGCGTTCATCGCCTCACGACAGGCGACCTCCAACTGCTCCCCCCGCCACGTTGTCACGGGCAGGTAGCCAAGCGCGGCCACAAGGGTGCTCGACAGTAACATCCAAAACGCTCGGCGCCGCCACGCGCCGCGACGCGCCTTCGGCGCGTCGCTGGAGTTCGATGCGGGTGCGTCGGCCATTCCCCAACCTTCCTCCCGATGATTTACGGACCGGTCGACGCGTTTTCGCCCGACTCGGGAAGCAACGCTTGTTTACGGCGCAGGATTGCCAGCTCCCGTTCGCGGTCTTCGACCCGGCCGAGTTTCAGATAGATGTCAGCCAACCATTCGTGGATATGCGTGAGCGTAGGGTCGAGTTCCAGGGCCCGGCGAGCCGGCGCGATCGCGTCGTCGAGCCGTCGAAGATTTCCCAGCACATGCGAATAACGGCCATGATACATGGCGACATTGGGATTGACATCGAGCAATTCGGAGAAAGCGTTTCGAGCCTCCTCCCAATCCTGGCCATCGTGCCAGCGCATGGCGATTTTCAACCGCAACGACTCGCTCCGCGGCGCGAACCGCAACGCGTGCCGCCACACGGCCAGCGCCGCCGCCGCACGCTCGGTTTGCTCATAGGACGCCCCGAGCGCTTCCAGCGCGTGCACGTCGTCGCCAATCGCCTCCAGGACGGCCGACAAAGGCGCGTCCGCCAATTCGGCGGGGACAATCAACCGTTCGCCACGCGCCGCCCAGATCGGCTGACCCGTGCGGGTCGCGATCTCCACCATGGCCATCCCCGTCGCCCGCTCCACTTCCCGCCTCGGAAGCCGCTCGGACGCGTTATCGAACAGCACAAGCTCGTCGGGGGTAGGCATACCTCCGCGAACAGCCGACCGATCCGCCTTGGGATTTTTCAGAACGCGATGGTCGATCAACGATGTGTGCGCCACCGCCTGGACCTCCAGTGCCGGCATGTGGCAAGCCACGCACGCACCGTTCGCTGGCGCCGCGGCGCGCTGCGGTTCCGGCAGCGAACAGCCGCGATCCTCATGGCACTTGAGGCAGCTCGCCTGATAGTGCGCGGCTCCGGCCTCGCCCGTCCGATGCTCGTGCGGGTCGTGGCACGACACGCATCCCATCCGCCCCGCGCTCTCCTGGAAACAGCGGCTCGAACGCATCTGCTCAACGTGGCTAACCGGCCGCGTTCGCCGCGTTTCATCCACTCGATCACCGTGGACGAACACCAACAAAGCGTCATCCAAATGCTGTCCTGGCCGGAAATCAAAGAAGTCCCGACCATACCGCGTGACTGTCATCAATCCCTGCAGATGGCATTGATTGCACACCGCCTCGCGGCGACTAGCGTCGAGCCTGGCGGGATTCACGATCGTCCCATCCGCGCCTTCCGCGCGTTGACGTCGCTGCCGCTCGACATGCTCCTCGCCCGGACCATGGCAACGTTCGCAGCCGATTCGGGCTTCTTGGAACGCGGGCCGCGCATAGCGATCGTGGGAAGATGGGGCCGAATCGGCATAGGCCATCCGGCCGGCGTGGCAATACAGACAGCTGTCGGCCACTCGCCGCTCGAAACGCGAATGCGCCTGCGGCCGATACCCGGGCGATAAATCCCAACACTGCCGTTGCGAGTACCAGCCGAGCGACGACTGCGTCAGCACGCCGTTCCGCTCAATGAGATACGATCGGCCGTGCTGCCCCGAACCGAGCGTGTAGGCGACCGGTACCGTCTGGTCGTAAACCGTTTCGCCTTGCTCGTCGATCAACATCTCGTGGTGCCGAACACCATCCGCCGTCCGCTCGGCCCGGTATCGCCGCGGTCCCGGCGGCTGGAACTCGGCTTTCGCATAATCCTCGATCGGCTCAGCGTCCGCGATCGCCGCCATCGAGCGTCCCATGGGATGGCGGTTGTACTTTTCCACAATCTCCGCGTGGCACTCAGCGCATGCCGCGCTGCCGGTGAAGGCGTGCGATACGGGTGCCGGAGCCGCCAACCTTTGCCCCTCGCGTGCCACGGTCGGATCAGCCATTTCGCCTTGGGGCGCAGCCGCCTCCCGCCGCAAATCGTAAAGGCGTTTCACAAGCAGCGTGCCTAGCGTGGCGGTTACCACCAGAAAGAGACCGCCCACCACCACTTGGCGCCGCCGCAGACGCTTCGCATCCAAACGCCCACTCCTTCCGAAAACCACACCGCGAACTCGAGTCACCGCGCCGACTGGTGGCGGGCACGAAAAAGAACGACCGCTTTGTCAGCTTCAAATGTCCACAGTTCGACGGACTTCCCAGTCTGTCGCCGCGCTTGCCACGTTTGACACGCTTGCCGCGCTGGAAACTTGGAAGTTGATTTCACCGATGGCCTTACCCAATGTTCCGTTTAGACAAATCGCTAGCCGATCGCTCCGATTTCGCTGAAGATCGCGTCGAAGAGCCTGCCCGCGTCGAGTTCCTTGACGCGGTTCTCGTCCGCGGGCGTAGACGCGTTAATCTCCGGCGGCCCGCCCAACGTTCCAGTATCGCGGACACAGTAGCCGCCACCCGCGATCCCGGCCGCGCGCTCGAACCGGCTGGCAACGAGAGGTTCGATCACCCCACTGGCCACGAATACACCACTCGCACCCACCGATCGTGAAGCCTCCACGGAGCTAACCAGTTCGCCTTCGACCGACGACTCGATCACGCGCGCCGCTTCCCCTTCGCCCGGCTGAAGAACTCCGTTCAAACGATTGACGACACGCAGCGCGTCGACCGGTGTCACGAGGTTATCGCCAGACGTATCGAAATAGAAAAAACCGGTAGTGGCCGTCGGCCGTTCAAACTTCATAGCCCCCGAGCTTGTCGATAGCGCACGGGCATTCAATTCGTTGATGACCAGTAACGCGTCGCGTGGCACCACGACGCCATCCTGGTCCACGTCGGCGGGGAGATCCAGGTTTTGCCAGTAAGTCGGGTTGGCGCGAACCTTGATGATCAACGTTTGCGTGTCGACCGGATCGAACGTGTCATTTGGGTAGTCGGGCGGCGCACGCACGCCAACTTTCACTCGCAAATCCCCAGTGAATCCCGCGATCGGCGTCACCGTCACCTGGCCTGTCGTCGCGTTCACGTTGATCTGGCCTTTGGTGGGATCCTCGAGCGACGCCTCGTATCGGACCGGGTCGCCATCGGCATCCACCGCATTGAGCTGCAAAGACACAGCCACGCCCGGAGACGTCATGACGCTCCGCGTCTCCGTGAGAAACGGTCCGGAATTCGTCGGATCAGGCAGAACGGTGACTTTGAAGGTGCGTTGGGCCGAGCGTCCTCCGGGGTCACGCACCGTGACCGTGACATTCGCTTCGCCAAACTTCCCATCGGCGGCGGACAGCATCAACAAGGCGTTTTCGCCATCGCGCACAACGTCGATCGAGTTGACCAAGATGTCGGCAGATGGCTTCCCGTTGTTGGTGGCGGTCAAGTTGATCGCCCTCCGGACCTTTTCCCCCTCCGTCAACATTCCAAAAATCGGGTATTGGAAGTCGAACTGCCGCACAGGCTCGCCCAGCACGAAAAACTGCACGTCGCCCGTGTCGTCCGCCGTCTTCGCCAAAGAAAGTAGACCGGCCGAGTTGTGCTGTAGGCGCACATCGAATTGATCCGCGATGGGCCCCAGTCCGGAGACGCTTGTGCCATTGCCGGCGGGATCGCCAAGCCGGAAATACGATTGCTTGGCGTCCTTGATGACCTGCGAAACGATCGAGTTGTTCGTGGAGGTCTTGTCGTAGAAACCGACCTCCGCCTGGCTCACGATCCGCTCGGTGATCCGCGGAACAATGTTGTCGAACAGCTGGAACGTCATCTTCCCCCAGCTCTTGACATCCACGACAAGGCTGCGATTGGCTTGAGAAACCTGCGTGGTCAACAAGCCGGGATTGTCGGATATCACCGTGTAGGTCAACGCGTCGAAGTTCGGGTCGAAGCCATCGAGCGCGATCCACTGCGGCGAACCGGCGTAGATCCATTGATCCGTGATCGGCAACAGTTCGGGCGCGTTGGAGGTCGTAACCGATACTCCCGACCGGGCCGCCAACGTCGCGAGCGTCTGTACGCCAGTTTCCCGCGAACCATCCGGGAACACCCAGGTGGGAAAGGAAGTGATGCCAGCCGCGGTTCCAGCTTCATTCAGCGTGCGATCGGGATTGGTCGCCTCAACGAAGGGCAGGTAGTACTGGGCGTCAGCGAATAACTCCTTTTGCTGCGTGCAGAACGTACACCACGCCGCGCCGTAAAACTTGGTCCCCGAGGCCGAAATCGCCCGCGCCAACGCCATCAGGTCGGTCGCCAGCGGTTGCGTCTCCCCCTCGGCCGCCATGTTCAACGCGCCGCCAACCAAGGAGCCGCCGTTGGTCGACGAAGTGGCACCCAACATAACACTTGGTGCGGCCAACGGACCAAACACCACGCCCGTTCCGGTCGAGGCACCGGCATCGCCAAGCGATGTCGTGCCTGAGCCACCGAAAGATGTGGCGACCGGGCTCACGACAGCCGAACATGAGCCCGTCGACGGAGAAGTCAACTCGCCCGCCGAATTCGTCGACTCATGCGCCGAACACATCGCCAACCGAGGCTCCAGCGACTCCAATCCCAGTCGATGCGGCTTGAAGACGCCCAGCGTGACATTGGCTCCCCGTAGTATCCCCCAAAAGCGAATGGATCGCTGGCCAGACGGTGGCATGGCGAGACCTCCCGAAGTTCACGAAGCCAATATCTGGAATAGTATCGGGAATCCCCTTCCGCTTCCAGTTGCCGGCTGTCGGTTGCCGGGGCGCGGGTGATGGGTGGCGGGTGGCGGGTGATGGGTTCGTACGACGGACTTCCCAGTCCGTCGCGTAGGGGATACCAGACGATCGGTGTCGCTGTTTACCTTAGCGGACCAGCGTGTCGCCGGCGACGATGCACGGTGCAGTAAGTTTCAATCGACTGCGTTACGGGTTGTCCCTTTCGCTCCGCGAAAGGACGCGGCTTTTCTGGGGCGAATGCCGACTCTCTACGTAGTCCGACAGGGGCGACGGACTGGGAAGTCCGTCGTACTTGACTAGCCTACGGCTCTCACTACTTTCCCAACTTCACCTCGAAGCGGCCCAGCGAATCGGCCAGCCCGCGCGAGAGACCGTCCGTGTTGAAGTCGGCGACCAACTGACCGTCGGTGCCAACGGCGATCAACGCTCCATCATCGGGCTGCAGCGTCTTACGGAGAACGTCGCTTACCGCCTCGGCTAGCGGCTGTTTCTTATAGAGAACGCGGGCATGCACGTCGTGCGCGACGCCATGCCGGATGAATTCCTCGCCGGTGCCAGTACAGGACACGGCACATGTCGCATTGTCGGCGTAGGTGCCGGCGCCGATGATCGGCGAGTCGCCCACACGTCCAAATCGTTTGTTCGTCAGCCCCCCGGTCGAAGTAGCGGCGGCAAGCATGCCAGCTTGGTCGAGCGCCACGCAGCCCACCGTTCCCTTCTTGTCGGGCGCAGTCGCTTTGGCCTTGGCCTCTTCCGCCTTCCGCCGCTGCCAACGCTCGAACTGGTAGTCGGTGTCAAAGTGCCGATTGTCCACTCGTTCAACCTTCATTTCGTCCGCGAACTGCTCGGCGCCGGCCCCCATCAACAGCACATGGCGAGTTCGGGACATGACCAGCCGAGCCAAGGAAACCGGGTTCTTCACCGTGGAGACGCCGGCGACAGCGCCGCAGGCCTTTGTCCGGCCATCCATGATCGACGCGTCCAATTCATGTCCACCCGCCGCGTTGTAAACGGCTCCCTTACCGGCGTTAAACAGCGGGTCGTCTTCGAGCTTACGCACAACCCGCTCGACGGCGTCCAGCGACGATCCTCCCGCCGCCAGCAAGTCGCGTCCTTGGCGAAGTGCCTCCGCGAGCGACTTCTCCATCGCTCGACGGCGTTCGGCCGGAATCTTGTCAACTTCATCCAACGCGCCGCCATGGAGCGCCAAGGCCCATCGAGCAGCCTTTCCCGGCGAATGGCTGGCGGAAACCGTAGCAGGCGCGGCGGCAATCACAGTAGGCTTCGCATCCGGCGGCGCTGCTCCCGTATCAGCCGCTTCCAACTGGACGGCCGGGGCGGCAATTGTCGCTGGATTGGCCCGCGGTGGCTGAACCGCCGCAGCCGTTGGGGTCGGATTAGCTGTTGGCGAAGGCGTCATTTGCGCGAGCGTCACTGAGGAAAAATGCACAAGCGGCCAGGCGAAGAACACCGATACAACGCCCGCCCGCCGCCGAGAGAGACCAGCAAAAACGCCGCGGGTCCACCGTCCAACCATCGTGAATGAGGACTGGAACATTGCAGATCTCCTCCTGTACCTGAGAGGGATGGGATTAACGCCCCGGCCGTAGCCTCGGTCGAAGTTGCCGGAGCGCGGCCAGCGTCTCCAGCATGTCGGCCGGCAGCGGCGCTTCGATCGTCAACGACTCGCCGGTGATCGGATGGGCGATTGTCAGCCGGTAGGCGTGAAGCGCGTGCCGGTCGAGCAATGGCGGTTCATCCGGCGAGTCGCTCGACAGGTCCCGGGCCAGTTCGCCTCGAGTGATTCTCGACCGACCTCCGTACTGCTTGTCGCACAGAACGGGGTAGCCCAGGTGGGCCAAGTGCACGCGGATCTGGTGAGTGCGGCCTGTCTTCGGCATCGCGCGCACCAGTGCGAATCCCGCGAACCGCTCGACCACCTCGTAAAACGTTTTGGCAGGCTTGCTCGATTCGTGGTTCGCACGGATCGCCATCTTTTCCCGCTGATACGGATGAACGCCGATCGGCAAGTCGATCATATCGCGGTCGTACTCGGGAGCCCCCACGACGATCGCCATGTACTCCTTCTCCGTCACCCGCTCTTCGAATTGTTGAGCCAATTCGAAATGGGCGCGGTTGGATTTGGCCACGACGATCACTCCGGTCGTGTCACGGTCCAGCCGATGCACCACGCCCGGCCGAATCGCCCCGCCTACATCGCTAAGCGATTGGAAATGGTGGGCGAGCGCCGACGTTAGCGTTCCCTTCCAGTGCCCACGGCCCGGATGCACCACCATCGCCGGCGGCTTGTTGATCGCCGCGAAATGCTCGTCTTCGTAGAGGATTTCGAGCGGAATGTCTTCGGGGATCGGACCTTCCCGCGGCATAGGAGGCAACCGCACCAAGACTCGCTGGCCAGGACGGACGCGAAAGGCGGCGCGAACGGACCGGCCGTCAACCAGGGTTCCGCCCGCATGGACCGCTCGCCGCAAATTCATGCGGCTGTGGTACGGAAAACGCTCGGCAAGCAACGCGTCAAGACGTTTCCCAGCCTCGGCGTCGGTGACCACGAACTCCTGCGGTTCCGAGCCCAGTTCGCCCGAGGTCGACACTTGGGTGTGTAACACACCCGACCCGGTTGAATCGACCGAATCCGCATTCGGGTCCAGGTCGGGACTGGAATCTGAGCCAGGCGAACAATTCACGGATTGGGAATCGAGCCCCTCGACCGCGAACTCACCGCTCCCGTCTTCCCAATCCCCGGCACCTGACGAACTCATGCCTAAGAACCACCCGTCGGCTTTGGTTCCGCAGGCTTCGTGTCGCCTGCCTTTTCTTCCGCCGGTTTTTCTTCAACCGGCTTGGCGTCTGCCGGCTTGGCATCTGCCGGCTTCGATTCCGCCGGTTTGTCTTCGGCAGGCTTCTCCGCAGGCTTCTCCGAAACTGGTTTCGCGTCGGCCGGTTTCGCGTCAGCAGGCTTTTCGTCCGCCGGCTTCGCGTCCGCCGGCTTCGCGTCCGCAGGCTTCTCAGAAGCCGGTTTTTCGTCGGCAGGTTTCGCGTCGGCAGGCTTTTCCTCCGCTGGCTTCTCAGG
>JBJTOW010000768.1:0-2920 GCA_046074805.1 Planctomycetota bacterium
GATCGCACAACGCACAATTCGTCGGCGATGTCGCCGGTGTGCGGCAGCAATTCGCTGACTTCCAGTCCACATTCGCCATACCGAGAAAACTCCCATGGCGATGCGACAATCGGTTTCCGAGCTTGATCGGCGGTCATCGTCGTCAGCCGCTGGCCGCCGCGGATCGATTCAGGGAGTTCCTGGCCGTGCCAACGCCGCAGGTGGGGTTTCGCGTCGAATAGGTCGACCTGTGAGGGAGCCCCCGACTGGCAAAGGAAGACAACGCGGCGAGCACGGGGTGGAAAATGCGGCCGTACGGCTCCTGCCTTGCCGCTTGCTCCGGCCGCCCGCCTCCGGCCGTCAACGATTAAGGCGTCGAGCGCGATGGCGCCGAGACTCAGCCCAGCGGCTCGCAAAAAAACGCGCCGCGCCGTTGCGACGGGATCGGTGTCTTGGCACATATTCATGGCAGCGTCACCGTCTCTTCCAGCGACAAAACAACATGCGCCACGCACACAAATGCCGCGCGCTCGGCCTGATCAGCGATCATTCGGCCAGGGCGATTGGCGTTGGCCGCCGGCTGGGCGTCGCGCGGCGATTGAACGTCGGCCAACGGCTCGTCGAGCAGCTCGGCGGCGGCGGCCGGATCACTTGTGAACGCTTTCAATTCCGCTGCGAACGACCGTTCAAGCGTGTCGAGCTCCACGACGGACGGAGGACGCGCCAGAACCGTTTCGAAGAGGTTGGCGAGCGACGCGGTCCCAGGTCCGCCAACTTCCGCGGTGACTCGGTCCGCCAACCGCCGCGCGGCTTCGATCCACTGTGGCTAGTTCATGAGAATCAACGCCTGTTGCGGCGAATGGCTGGAAGAACGCGAGGCCACGCACACTTCGCGGTCTGGCGCATCGAATGCGGCCAGCGTCGGCGGCGGAGCGGCCCGTTTCCAAAACGTGTAGAGCGAGCGTCGGTAGCGGTCGCCGCCGGCGCTTGTTCGATAGCGCTGCGCGGTGAATTGCTGGGTGTCGTACGCCAGTTCTTCCCAGAGGCCATCGGGCTGAGGGGGGAACACGCCCGGCCCGCCCATGCGCCGATCGAGCAATCCGGCCAGCGCCAAAGTTTGGTCACGCACGGTTTCCGCCGACAACGCCGTATCGGCCGACAACGGGCCCATTCGCCGAAAGACACTCGAAGTGGCCAAGATTCGATGGAGCCTTTTGATGTCCCATTTTGATCGGCCACTGGCCGTGGCGCCTTCCGCGTCCCCTTGGAATTCGGCCGCTAACCAATCAAGTAGTTTGGGGTTGTTGGGTGCGGCGCCATGCAACCCAAAGTCATCCGGAGTCGTCACCAGCGGCTCGCCCATCAAGTCACGATAGAAGCGGTTAACGGCGACACGCGCCGTGAGCGGATGGTCATCGCGGATCGCCCAGTGGGCGAGCGCCAACCGATCGCGGACTGGCTCTGCCAAGCTGGGAGTCAGCCAACGCGGCACGTCCGGCGCGACTCGCTCGCGCGGTTCGTCGAACCGTCCGCGATGAAGCAGGAACGCTGGCCGAGGCGTCGGCAATTCGCGCATCACCATGGCCGACGGCAGATTTCGACGTAGCCGTTCCTGTTCGTCGAGGGTTTCGCGGAGTTGGATTTCCGCCGCGCGGAAGGTTGGATCGGTCGCCGCCAGAAACCGGCGGCGGATCGCTACAAGCGACGCGGGGGACCGCTCGGCCTGCGGCGTCGCCAGCCATTCGCTCAGCGGATCAACGCCACCCAGCGCGAGCACCTCGTCGGCCACCAGCGGCCGGTCGAACATCCATAGTTCATCGAGCCCGCCGCGAAACAGTTCGTCATCGCCTTGTCGCCCAATCCGCAACGTACTCGTCGAACGCGATGCCTCAGCGACCGCAGCACGCTCGTTGTTGGAAAGGTTTGGCAGCACGCGGCATTCCACGGGACGGCCATCCACGAACAAACGCACCGGCGATGGCGACTGACGTGGCGCCAGCGTGACGGCGACGGGGCGCCACTTTCGCAGTGGAAGCGGTTCGACCGCCTGCATGGCCCATTCTTGACCTTCCGCTGGCCCATAGACTCGCAGCGTGAGCCGGCGTTCTTCGAGCCGTAGCGACCAACCGCGGCGCGGCGCGAAAGTCGCGATCCGCGACGCGATGGTAAGTGGGGCATCGACCGTCGGGAAAATCAGCGCGCCGACCGACCAACCGTCCAGCGACTCGCGTTTGGGTGGCGGGACCTCCAACCAAGACTCGCCGTCGAGCAGCAGCGCTGATCCGCGGGGACCGGCGAGCGTTCCAGGGGTTCCTTGCATGCGAACTTCAATGGCCGGGTCGGCGCGGTTCACGGGCGCCGCCGCTGGATTGTCGTTGGCGAAGTCGAGTCGCAGCCAAGCATCGCGCGGTGCGGCGATGCCACCGGGTTTCGCGATTTTTTCCCAAGCATCCTGAGCCGAATCGGCTCGGCCGAGGTCATGCGCGGCAATCTGTTGATCGATCCGCGTCCGAGCGTTCGCGATGCGCCGGTCGAGCTGATCGAGCGTTTCCTGTTGCCGCGCCGTTGGGGCGGTGATTGTCGGCGCCGCGTTGCCGTGTTCGCCGTCGACGCCCTTTTCCAACACGTTGTTGAAGTAGGCGAACAGGCGGTAGAAGTCGGCCTGCGAAAAAGGGTCGTGCTTGTGGTCGTGGCAACGGGCACAAGCGAGCGTTTGGCCAAGCACCACCGTGCCGAATGTCCCAACGCGATCCATCACGTACTCGACACGGTATTCCTCGTCGAAGACACCGTTTTCCCAAATGATCATGTGGTTGCGCATAAGGCCGGTGGCCAATTGCTGTTCGAGCGACGCGTTGGGCAGCAAGTCGCCCGCCAGTTGTTCCACCAGAAACTGATCGTACGCTTGTCCGTGGTTGAAGGCGTCGACCACCCAGTCGCG